>CALJIQ010000331.1 GCA_937973995.1 uncultured Saprospiraceae bacterium | reverse complement strand
AGACTTTGAATTTTTACCATATTAGGGCACATAATAATGAACTCCCCCCAACCCCCTCTTAAAAAGAGGGGGAGTATCCCTTCGATAAAAGTAATCCTTTATCGATAGGTGTTCCCCTCCTCTTTTAAGATTAGCGTTTGCTTTTACCCAGAGGTGAAAAGAGCTAAGCCAAAAGGGTTAGGGGAGGGTTATTCTTCGATGAGCTAATTACATTATAAAACCTGATCCTAATTCACACAAGGAGCATGTAATATTCGTGCCCTAATGTGAATCAACTAATGTGCCCTAATGTGGTTAATTATTGCACCTCACCGCTTAGAAATAACTAACTCCGCCATAAACAAAAACAATAGGATAACAGAAGCAAAATAGATCAGATCCTTAGTATCTAATACGCCTCTGGAAATAGATTCGTAGTGTTCGGACATACTGAGGGTACTCAATAAATCACCCATCACGCCACCTCCTGCAAACTGCGCCAAGAACCCTAACAACAACTGAAAGACCACACAGATAAAGAGCGTCAGTAGAAAAGCAATGATTTGATTATTGGTGATGCTACTGGCAAAAATACCAACCGCCGTATAGGCAGCACTCAAGAGCAACAAGCCAAAATACCCACCTATAAGGGCACCATGATCGGCGTTCCCTAATTGCGTAATCGTAAAGTAATAGGGTAGGGTGAAGGCCAAGGTAATACACACCATTAAAAAGGAACCTAAAAATTTTCCTACCACTATTTGGCGACTCGATAGATTCTTGGTGAGTAACAACTCTATGGTGCCTGTGCGTTTTTCTTCTGCGATTTGTCGCATCGTTATGGCTGGAATCACTAAAAGCAAAATCCACTGCGCCCAAAAGAAAAACACCGCTAAATCTGCTTGTTGGCGAAAGAATACATCACTCCCAATTAGCCAAGTGAATAAACCTGCTAATATCAAAAATATGGCTAGAATGATATACCCTGTCAAAGAATTAAAATAAGAACTCAGCTCTCTTTTTGTTAATACCCAAACTGGACTCATTGTTTGTAGTCATTGGTCAATAGTCAGTAGTCACTGGTCAATAGCAACAAATGACTATTGACCAATGACCAATGACTATTGTATAGTTAAATCTCTAAAGATGTCTTCTAATTTCGTTTCAAATGGAATCATTTCGCTCAATACCCAATCGTTGGCTACACATAGTTGGAAGATCGCTTTATTGGATGTTTGTTCGGCAGCACTTTGTACTTCAAAACGATTCTGTTCCCGATCCACAAAATCTACCATGGCGACAGAGGGCAAGGCCCGTAGCTTTTCATAAATGGCATTTGCTTCTCCTTCTTCTATTTTAATGCGGACCACTTGTTGCCCTTGTGATTGCTTGCGTAGGGTAGAGGCGGTGCCATCTGCTACTATTTTTCCTTTGTTGATAATTAAAATCCGATCACAAGTAGCTTCTACTTCGGGTAGGATATGCGTAGAAAGAATGACCGTTTTCTCTTTCCCTAATTGGCGAATCAATTCTCTAATCTCCACAATCTGATTGGGATCAAGTCCAGTGGTTGGTTCATCCAAGATCAAGATCTCTGGATCGTGTATCATAGCTTGCGCCAAGCCTACCCGCTGCCGATACCCTTTGGATAATTCGCCAATTTTCTTGTGCTTTTCGGCATTCAAGCCACAGAGTCGCACCATTTCCCGTACCCGATGCGGCATTTGCGCCTTCGTCACGCCCTGCAAGGCGGCACAAAATTCTAGGTATTCGATCACAGGCATTTCTACATACAAGGGATTGTTTTCAGGTAAATACCCAATGTGCTTTTTCAGATTCCCAGTCGATACGGATTGCCCCCCTATGGTAATGTCACCAGATTCTATATCAATATAGTTGGTAATCATTTTCATGGTGGTGGTTTTTCCAGCTCCATTTGGACCCAAAAAGCCCAACACTTCTCCCGTTTTTACTTCAAAGGATATGTTATCTACGGCCTTCTGAAATCCGTAGCTTTTGGAGAGATTCTGAATGTGTATGTTCATCTAGTTTTGATTTGATGATCTAGTTCTTCTCATTTATGAAGAAATTATACTCATTTAATAATTTCTTACCTATATATTTTTAACCTTGCTAAAGGTGCAAATTTATAATAGCTCTTGAAAATTTTCCAAATAAAAGGGAAAGTTTTTTTGAGTCTTTGCACCAATTTTACGGTAACTCCCCCCATACTAATCCTTTCTGCCTCTAGGCAGAAGCCCTCTCTCGTCTTAAAAAGAGGGGGAGTCTCCTCCGTTACCAATATTTCTGTCTCGGAGGAAACTCCCTCCCTTTGAAGGGAGCGTTGGGGAGGGTTATTTTTCGAACTGTACTACTATGATTCAAATGATGATTCACATTATTCTATTAAAAATTTAAACCTAACCCAACAGCGAATTACTCCTCCTCTCGATCCACCATCCAATCCTGCAACTCCTTAAAAGTATGCACCAAAGATTTTTTTTCTTCCTCCTTCATTTCCCCTTCGCTATCGCATTTTTTCTCAAAAACTTCTAAGGGGGTAAGGTCATCTAAATTGACAGTGGTGGCTAATTTATCCAAAGATTGGTGCTGCTTTTTGGTTCGAATTTTTAATAATTCCAACCAGAACTCTTTGGTGAAATCTCTTAGTTCTCCATCTAAATTAGGAATCGTTTCTTCTACTTCCACCAGCACCTCTACCCAGGGAATTAATTCCCCTTTTCGATCTGTATTAATTTTTTCTAAACGAGCTTTTACTTTTTCTAGAGGACCCTCCACACTTATTAATGCTCTAAATCGAGGGATTTTGATGGCTGCTATATTCGTTAATTTTTCTTTTTCAAAATCGAGGAGATAGACCGACTTTTTATCCAAGACCTCTCCAAAACTCAAGGGGATGATCGAACCAGAATAGCGAATATGGTCCACCTTATTGACCAATTGTGCTCGATGAAGATGTCCCAATGCCACATAATCGAAAATAGGGGAGAACTGCTTTCCTTCTATATTGGCGACATCTCCGATATATATATTATTCTGTTTTTCAGAAGCTTTTGCACCTTTGGCGTATAAATGCCCCATAGCCAAAATGGGCACTTTTTCTTGTTGGTATTTTTTAGCGCAATCCGCTACGTCTTTAAAATGTTGGACGATCCCTTCTCGGATTTTTGCAATCCGTTCCATCCCTGTTTCACCTGCAACACTAGACCTTAAATCTCGATCTCGTAAAAATGGTACCGCTGCGACTACTAATTCTGTAAGTCCGTCGTTATCTTTAAGGACAAGGAGTTCGTCTTCAATATTTTCGGACGCTGCCCCAACTACATGTACATTTAGAATTTGTAATAATTCCTTTGGGGCGTTTATCATAGAAGGGGAATCGTGATTTCCACCAATAATGACTACATGCCGACAATAAGTTCCTTGAAGACTGGTAAGAAATTTATAGTACATTTGGCGGGCGTAACTGGGTGGGTTGCCAATATCAAAAACATCCCCAGCTACCAATAATACTTCTACTTCTTGATCCAAGATTGTTTGTCGAATCCAATCCAATGCCATTTGATGTTCTTGGATGCGATCTTTGGAAAGAAATTTTTGACCTAAGTGCCAGTCGGAAGTATGTAGTATTTTCATTTAAAAATCACTGTTATTTTCGTACCCTTACTCATTAAACCTAAGAATCAATTCAAACCACAATAGTAATGAAATTTTTCAAACTTCTGTTGTTGTTCCTGCTAATAGGGGAGGCTGGTATCGCTCAAAAATATTCTAATGAATTTCTAGCTATTGGAATTGGTGCAAGAGCAAGAGCTATGGGAAATGCAACCATCGCCTCTGCTCAAACCGTAACCGCTGGATATTGGAATCCGGCAGCCTTAGGGAATATAGAAGGAGAGGACCTACAGATAGGAGCGATGCACACGGAACAATTTGCGGGGGTAGCCAAGTACGACTACTTAGGGGCAATGCTCCCCTTGAAAAGTGCCAATAGAAAAATAGGGGTTTCCTTAATTCGATTTGGGATAGATGACATCCCCAATACCTTGAGTTTATTTGAGGCGGACGGAACCATCAATTATGATAATGTTGTGCCCTTTTCTGCGGCGGATTATGCCTTGTTTTTTAGCTACGGTCAACGAATAACTACCAATAAAGGAAATCTATTTGTCGGTGGAAATGCGAAGGTCATCTATCGGCAAATTGGGTCTTTTGCTTCCTCTTGGGGATTTGGTCTGGATGCTTCCGCCTTATATACGATTAATAGCTGGTCTTTTGGATTGGTGGTAAGAGATGCTTCTACCACGTTTAATGCATGGAAATTCTCGCTCACAGAGCAAGAACGGGATGTGTTATCGGTAACTGGAAATGACTTGCCTATTAATTCCGTAGAGCGAACCAATCCTCAAATCACCCTTGGAATCGCCCGCCAATTCCCGTTAAATCAAAAGTGGTCTTTATTAACAGAATTAAATGCCATTGCCACAACCGATGGCAAACGCAACACCTTAATTTCGGCAGACCCTATTAGTATGGATATCGCCTTTGGGGCGGAATTTGGTTTTAAAGATTTGCTCTTTTTGAGAGCGGGGATTAATAATTTTCAAAAAGATAATAACCTATTTACCGAAGACTTTCTAACAGTTCAACCTAATATTGGTATAGGATTACAGATTGCTCCTTTTCGAGTGGATTACGCATTTACGGATGTGGGGGAGCAACGGAATCAGACGTATTCGCATGTTATTTCGTTGGTGATGGATATTCGGAGGAAGCGGAAACTTTGAATTGCTTTTTTTTATTTCCCGCAAAGTAACGCAAAGGTTTCGCTAAGTACCGCTAAGTTAGACCTTTGCGAGACTTAGCGAAACCTTTGCGCACCTTAGCGGGAAACTCAAAATATTACTGAGAAATAATAATTTTCAATAAACCCATGAGGAAATTAAAACTACAAGAACTAAACCGTCTATCCATCGAAGAATTCAAAGAGCGGGAAAAGACGCAAATGGTGTTGGTATTAGATAATATTCGCTCTGGTTTAAATGTGGGCTCTGCATTCCGTACGGCAGATGCCTTTGCCTTGGAGAAAATTTATCTATGTGGGATCACCGCCCAGCCACCACACAGAGAAATTCTAAAAACAGCAATCGGGGCTACGGATTCGATGAGTTGGGAATATGTGAAAGAGACCGCAGCAGCTATAAGCCACTTAAAATCAGAAGGTTATTATATAATTGGCATAGAACAAGCCGAAGGAAGCACGATGTTACAAGACTTCTCTTTACCTTTTGGCTCAAAAATGGCAATAGTTTTTGGTAATGAAGTGAACGGCGTCCACCAAGAAGTGTTGAACCAAGTTCACGAATGTGTGGAGGTTCCTCAGTATGGAACGAAACATTCCCTAAACATCTCTGTTTGCATTGGTGTTATCGTATGGGAACTCTTTAAGAAATTGAAATTCTCTTGAGATTAATTAATATTTTTTATATTTGTCCCAAGAAAATCCCCACCTGCTTCCTCCTAAGTTAAAATGCCCGTATTCTAGAAAAAATAACTCGATTAGTACATTGTAGCGATGACGAGAATATTATTGACTAGCATTACCCTGTTATTATTATGGATTGGTTTATCCTATTTGACCATTCCTGAAACGCCTATTACCGAACCCCAACCTTTTTTAGACCAACCGACCTTAGAACCTGATTTTGCAGAATTCACTCAGGATTACCTGTCTTATTTCCAAGCGGTGATGCAACAAACTAAAACGCCTGGGGCAGCCATTGTTATTGTCAAAGACAATAGCATCTATGCCTTACAGGGCTTTGGTGTGAAAAGGGTAAATACCTACGATCCAATAGATGTCAACACCGTTTTTCGCTTAGGGTCTTTATCTAAGGGCCTATCGGCAAGTTTGACGGGTATCTTGGTGGATAAAGGGATTATGGATTGGGAGGACAAATTGCAGGAGTATATGCCCGAATTCCAATTAATAGATTCGGCGCAGACGGAACGTATAAATTTCAAACATTTACTATCTCATACCACTGGCTTACCTTATCACGCTTACACCGATATGGTAGAGCGAGGTTGGGACTTACCCTTTATCAACGAACATTTTAAGAAAGTAAATTTAATTGCTAAAGAAGGAGAAGTATATGCTTATCAAAATGCCGTATTTAGTTTGGTAGGAGAAGCAATGGCAACCGCAACAGGATACCATGTTTCGCAATTATTGGATATGGAATTATTCCAGCCTTTGGGTATGGCAAATGCCTCTGTGAGTCACGAGGCGTTCATAGGAAGTAATAATTATTCCTTCCCGCATGCAGGCAGTGATGGTTCTTGGGGAAAGCGAAAAATTAGTAAGAAGTACTATAATGCTATTCCAGCAGGTGGCATCAATGCTAGTATCTCCGATATGGCATCTTACCTTCAATTGATACTCGGCAATCGTCCAGATATGATATCGGAATCCACTTTAGATAAAATATTTGAACCCTTAGTAAATACCCGTAATAAGAGAAAGTATTTCAGAAGATGGTCCATGGTAGAAGAAGCTTATTATGGATTGGGACATCGAATCGTTACCACGAATGACGACATTTTGGTATATCATGGTGGCTATGTCAATGGCTATAAGTCGGAGATTTCTATCAATCGAAAAGATAAAATTGGTATTTGTGTATTGACCAATGCGCCTAGTTCCTTATCAGGTATTAGTGTCCCTTCTTTTTGGGAACAATATGAGTCTTATAAACTAAAGAAAAACGCTTCTGTTCAGCCTGTTCAGAAGGCAGAGTTTTTATTGCCTGAAATGATTAACCCACATCAGAACTGAAAATAAATAAACGAATTAGCGCCAAAAGAACCAAAGAAAGCAATTAACCACAATATTGAAGCAAAGGAAACAACTCGAAAAGCAGGTTTATTTAAAATCTTTTCTGCAAAGTCCAATTGAAAGTCTGCAATCTCAATCGCCAGTAGCAAGCCTACCAAAATACAGCCTTTTACTACCCAAAATTTATTAATCACACTACCAAAATTAAATTGCTCCAATCCTCCGATACCAGTGATGACATTCATGGCAGTCGCAAAGTCGGGACTGCGGAAGAACACCCAAGCTAGGCAAGTAAAGAAAAAGACCAATAGCATATTGACCACATCTTTTCCTACTTGTGGTAATCGAATCGCATTCATGAATCGCCCAAAGGGTGGACCTACAAAGCGTTGAGCGATTAGATATAATCCATGTAAAAATCCCCAAAAAACAAATACCCAACTAGCGCCGTGCCACAAGCCTCCTAATAACATCGTCAGCATATTATTTCGATAAGTATTAAAAACACCATTACGGTTGCCACCTAGCGGAATATAAAGGTAGTCTCTTAACCAAGAGGATAGACTAATATGCCAGCGTTGCCAAAATTCACTGAAGTTTTTAGAAAAATATGGGGTTCTAAAATTATCTGGAAAATCAAACCCCATAATTCTGGCTAAGCCAATGGCAATATCGGAATACCCACTAAAATCGCAGTAGATTTGAAACGCATAGAAAATCACTCCAATCAATAAGTGCATAGATGAAAAAGCCTCTGGGGCGGCAAAGCATTGATCCACAAAAGGAGCTAAGGAATCCGCCACTGCTACTTTTTTAAAAAAGCCCCAAAGCATTTGCCCGGTCCCTTTATTGAAGCGATCCCAATTAAACCGTTTTACGGTTTGAAACTGGGGTAGAAAATCTTTTGCTCGTACAATCGGCCCGGCCACTAATTGGGGAAAGAATGAAATAAAGGTAGCAAAGCGGATAAAGTCCTTTTCTACAGCTATTTTTTTATAATACACATCAATCGTATAACTCATCGATTGAAACGTGTAAAAAGAAATACCGACAGGAAGAATAATATGTAAGGTATTGAAAGAAGGCGTAATGCCTATAGATTCCGACATTACCTGAAAGGATTCAATAAAAAAGTTGAAGTACTTGAAAAAAGCTAGAAAGCCTAAATTGACAATCAAACTCCCCACCAACAATCGTTTACGCTTTTGCTGTTCCTCCGTTTTGTCCAGAACCAGTCCTACCGAGTAATCGATCATGGTAGAAATAGCGATCAAACTCAAAAATCGCCAATCCCACCATCCGTAAAATATATAGCTTGCCAATAGGCACAACCAAAGCTGAACTTTTCCTTTTGTATTGAAGTACAAGGGAAAAAAGATAGCGATAAAGACCAAAAAGGTCAGGCTATTGAAAATCATGTGTAGTTGCTCTTTATGGTGATGGGAGGCAGTTTTTTAAACCAAATTAAAATCTTATGGGGGGGAGATACGTAAAGTGAAGGGTAGTCGTTTATTTAGGGCTGTCTCATTAGTGAAGATTTCAAAAGTTTTAAAAACTTTTGAAATATGTTTCTCAAAAATATTCAACCTTTTAAATAATTAAATTTATTGAAGTTGAATGGAAAAACATACTTATGAGATAATCTCAAGTTCCAAAACTCAAATTCCAAATCAGTGATTCTCGCACCTCCTTACATGGAATTTGGTGCTTGAAATCTGGAATTTCTAAAATTGCAACTGATCGCCAATTATATGAATAGTAAAAATCTACTCTTTTTAATCCTATTACTGGGATCTTCCCTTACCAAAGCACAACAATTAGACCATGTTTTAGGGGATATTATCATTCAATTGCATCCCAAATTGGAGGACCCCAAAGACGTACTTCATCAGTACGCTGAGATCAATCGCAAAACCGCAAAATGGAAAGTCAAAAAGCAGTTGAATCTAGAGGGAAATATCTGGTTAGTCCACTTTGATTTTACAGAAGTAAATGAATTTAGAATGCTGCGATTGCTGCGCGCTAATCCATTCATCCAACTGGCTCAGTTTAACCACATATTAGATAAACGTAGCACGATTCCAGACGATCCACTCTTTCCACAGCAATGGAATTGGCTCAATACAGGGGCTAATCAGGGAATCGCAGATGCGGATATAGATGCAGACGAAGCGTGGGACATTACTACGGGTGGCCTAACCGTGCAAGGAGATACAATTGTCATTGCCGTATTGGATGAAGGGATTGATCTAGATCATATCGATTTAAAAGAAAACCTTTGGAAGAATCATGGGGAAATACCCAATAATAATATAGATGATGATAACAATGGATTTGTAGATGATTTTCATGGTTGGAATGTCTTCGCTGACACGGATGGAATTGATCACGACCAACTGAATACTTCTGGTCATGGTACGGAAGTCGCTGGTTTGATCGGTGCATTGGGTAATAATCAATTATTGACTACTGGTATCAACTGGAACATAAAGATGATGATCCTTGCACCCTATGGTGCTAATAATGTGGTGACGGAAGCCATTGCCATCGAAGGATACAATTATGTATTAGAAATGCGTAAGCGATATAATGAAACGAATGGGCGGGAAGGCGCTTTTGTGGTGGCTACTAATTCCTCTTGGGGCTTAGACAATTTATTTCCAGAAGATACCCCCATTTGGTGTGCCTTTTATGATGAATTGGGGAAAGAAGGAATTATCAACACCATTGCTACGGTAAATGGGAATGTGAATATAGATGAAGCTGGGGATATTCCTACCACTTGCACAAGTCCCTACGTCATTGGGGTGTCCAATTCTGATAATAGAGATCAAAAACCAAGTAGAGCAGGGTATGGGCTTCTATCTATTGATCTTTTTGCGCCTGGAGAAAGCATCCCTATTCTTAGAAAAGATGACTCCTTTACCACTAATGGCAGTGGCACTTCTTATGCGGCTCCTACTGTAGCTGGAGTGATTGGGTTGCTGTATGCAGCCCCTTGTAATAACTTTGTCAATATAGCCAAACAAGCGCCTGCTAGTGCGGCTTCCTTAGCACGTTCGTATATTCTAGATGGTGTGGATGTCAAATCTGGTTTAGTAGGACTCTCTACCACAGGAGGGCGATTAAATGCCTTCAATAGTTTACAATTAGTATTAGCGGATTGTGGTGCTTGCCCTCCAATTTTAGGGGTGACCTTTGAAGAACAACTGGTAGAAGATCAAGTAACAGTGGATTGGGTGATAGATAGCACCGAGTTATCAACGATCAGGTATAGAATAAAAGGTACCCAAAATTGGACCCAACTCGAAGACTTACAAGCTCCTCATACGTTCCGCAACTTGCAAGCCTGTTCTTTATATGAATTTCAATTTGCCCCACAATGTGAAAACGAGGCATTAGCCTTTTCAGCATCCATTGATTTTGAAACCGATGGTTGCTGTCAAGCTCCTTCCTCAGTTTCCCAATTGGAGGTATCGAATAATCAAATCAACGTGGAGTGGGGGAGCATTTTATCCGCCACTAATTATGACGTTGAATGGGCAATCAGTGGTTCTAATAATTGGAACTCTGTTCAAACAGCTACTACCAATTGGTCCCTTCTTGATCTACCTGCTTGTACCACTTATGACATTCGAGTTCGTCCCAATTGCCCTGCTAGGAATACTTCCTTCTCTGAAATATTTCAATTTACCACGAAAGGATGTGGTATTTGTACAGATGTGGAGTATTGCCCCTCCCTTTCCAATAGTAGTAATGATGAATGGATTGAGCGGGTGACCATAAATGATCTAGATAATACTAGTGGCAATGATCGAGGCTATGGAGATTTTTCTGCTTTAAGCACTACTTTGGAAACTTTTACTTCTTACGAAATGGCAATTATTCCCGGTTTTAAAACAGGAAATTTTGATGAATTTTATAAAGTTTGGATCGATTATAACCAAGACGGTCAGTTTGATAATAGCACGGAAGTAGCATTGGAATCCGCCCTCTCCGTAGATGCACCATTTGCGGGTATTATTACCATTCCTGAAGGAGCAAAAGTAGGACTAACAAGGATGCGTATTGCAATGGTGGCTGATTTTGAAGCAATCGCTAGAACGCCCTGTGCGACCTATAGTTTTGGAGAAGTAGAGGATTATTGTGTGACGGTTACGGATGGCAATTTTCAATGTATCGCCCCGCCCATTACACAGGTCACAGAAATCTTAGAAACTTCGGTTCAATTTGATTGGGAAGTAGGGAATGCAGCAGCAGCCTACAGAATTCGTTTTGCTTTAGAAGGAACTACGGATTGGGAAGAGCGGTCCTTTGCCCCTACCGATGATTTTATTCTTACTGAATTAGCAGCTTGCACCGCCTACGATTTTCAACTACTAACCGCCTGCACCAATAATGCACAAAGTGAGTGGTCTGCCACCCAGACTTTTAGTACCCTGTGCCAATGTTCCGCCCCTCAAAATGTGCAATTCACACCATTGGATAATACGGGTTTAACCATCAGTTGGGAGGAGTTGCCTATTGCGGACTTGTATTCCGTATTTTATGCATCCATTGACGGTTCTGGCGTAACACAAGTATTGGTAGAAGAAAACACCATAACCATTCAAGACCTACCAGAATGTGTAGATTTAAACATTGCTATTACGCCTAGTTGTTTAGGGGAATTAGGTAGTACGACGGAATTTCCTGTGGTCAATATTTGTAACGTAAGCACAGAGGAGTTGAATGATAAAGTACAGGAGATAACTATCTATCCCAATCCTTTTTCCAGTTCTTTATCAGTTGAATTGGAATTCAAAGAATCAACTACTTTGAAAATGAATCTAATGACAATAGATGGACGCTTAGTGGCTAGACAAATACAGGAAGAGATACCGCAAGTCCAATA
>CALJIQ010000330.1 GCA_937973995.1 uncultured Saprospiraceae bacterium | reverse complement strand
GGAATCAATCCACCTGGCTTTGTCGCCCAAGTAGTCGCTTGGGCATTCGGCTTAGCTGCCGCCTCGTTTTTCCCAGCTATCATTTTAGGTATTTTTTATAAACGAATGAATATGCAAGGGGCTGTCGCTGGAATGATTACGGGGCTAGTATTTACCGGTAGCTATATTTGGTATTTTAAATATGGTGGAGGTTCACCAGCTGATTATTGGTTTGGCATTTCTCCAGAGGGCATTGGTACTTTGGGTATGCTATTAAATACCGCTGTTGCCTTGGTGATTTCTAGTGTAACTCCTCCTCCGCCGCCAGAAGTGCAGGCCATTGTGGAGAATATTCGAGTGCCTCGTGGGGCAGGTGCGGCTGTGGAGCACTAAATTGTAATAAACGCAAAGACGCAAAGTCGCAAAGTTTTTTAATTTCCATTCTTTGCATCTTACGTCTTTGCGTTCCTATCCACTAGTATCCTTTTATCTTAGCATAGCGATCCAAGTGATAATTATAATCACCCAGCGTTTGCTGAACTACTCTAGCCCGCTTCAAAAAAAAGCCAATCTCTTCGTCATCCGTCATACCGATACCACCATACATTTGAATCGCTTCGTTGGATACTAGTTTAATCGTTTCTCCTAATTTGGCTTTTGCCAAACTTGCCATTTCTGCAATATTAGGGGCGCCCGCATCTACTGCTTGTAAGGCTGCTAACACTAGGGAACGACAATTCTCAATTTCCATATACATAATCGCTGCTCGGTGCTGCAAGCCTTGGAATACGCCGATTGGCACACCAAACTGCTGTCGTTCTTTCAAGTAAGCAATGGTTCTATCAAAGGCTTCTTGCATTGTGCCTAGCATTTCTGCTGCTAAACCGATTCTTGCAATATCCATCGTGGTTTCTAGCAACGCTGCCCCCTCCCCTTCTTGACCAATCAAATTGCCTTTATCCACTTTTACATTATTCAAGGTGATGTTTGCCGAATTTCGACTGTCCATCATGATGGTGCGCTCAATAGAAACACCAGGCGCATTTGCTTCTACTATAAATAAACTCGTTCCACTATCGCCATCTTTTTTGGCTGATACAATTAATAGCTTCGCTACATTCCCATCCAACACTCCTACTTTCTTACCGCTAATGGTATAGCCATCTGCTGCATCCATATATCTTGCATCAATCTTATTAGGACGATGCATACTGGTTTCTTCGGAAGCTAAACCAATAATTATTTTCCCTTCTGCAATAGCTGGTAACAATTGTTGTTTTTGAGAGTCTGTTCCACCTTTGTTAAGAAGGGTAGCTCCCAAAAGTACCGTTGAAACTAAAGGAGAAGCGGTTAAGGTCTTGCCTGTTTCTTCCAAAATTTGACCTAAACCTGTATATCCAAAATCCATTCCGCCATAGCTTTCAGGTATGGTCAATGCTGCCCAACCCATTTCTGCCATTTGGCTCCAAATAGCTGGGTCATATCCCGTTTCACTTTTATCGTCCCTAAGTTTTCTTAATGCACTTACAGGTGTACGTGCTTTTAAAAATTCTTTGGCAGAAGATTTTAGCATGGACTGTTCTTCTGTTAGTACTAATGCCATATTTTTTTTTGGTTGACGGTAGACGGTGGACGGTAGACGGGCTACCTTTTATTACCATGCTACCTTATTTTTTATTAGATCTTTTATCAATTAATTTTTTTAATGATGCTCGAATTTTTTCTGATTGATTTTCACACTTTTCAAAAGTGGTTTTATCAATGTATCCTATTCTGTAAGCAATATTTAATTGCGTAATAACTTCTGCAGTTGAACCTTTAGCGATGTTAAAAAAGTGAACAGATTCTTTATTGGTACCTCTTTCATCTCCTTCCGCAATATTAGATGCAACGGAAACAGCAGCTCGTTGTATTTGATTACACATTCCAAAATCTTTTGAAAATTCCATTTTCCTAGTAATCTTATAAATACCTTCTGCTAAATCCATAGCGTCCTGCCAGACTCTTAGGTTTTTAAATTTTCCCATAGCTAATGTTTTTGTTTAAAAGAATCATGTACCGTCCACCGTCAAGTGAAACGACCGTCCACCGTCTACCGTGTTTTACTTACTGGGTAAACCCAATATTCTTTTAGAAATAATATTCAACTGCACTTCATGGGTACCCCCTTCGATAGAATTGGCTTTGGTACGCAGGAATGATCGTGGAACAAAGCCTTCTCTAGAAGCTTCTCCTTCCCAAACCGTAGCATCCTTACCACCTACAGCCATTAGCAATTCATGTTTTTGCTTGTTCATTTCTGTACCATAGTATTTCAAAAAGGAGGATTTGGCACCCATTTCTCGTCCTGCTTTCCCTTCATCTATTAAGCGTCCTAAAGACAATTTGAAGGCAGTGGCATTCATCGCCCATCTTGCCACTTCTGTTCTAAGAACCGTATCGGCTAAAATGCCATTCTCTAATCCTATTTGCTCTTTAGCAATTTGCTCAACGGATTTTTCTTTACCCCCGCCGGCGTCCATCTCACTAATCATCGTTCGCTCGTGGGTCAGTAAGTACTTAGCGATGGTCCAACCTGCGTTTTCTTTGCCTACTAGGTTTTCCTTTGGCACTTTTACGTTCTCAAAGAAGGTTTCACAGAATGGAGAAGAACCACTAATTAACTTAATCGGTTGCGTACTAACTCCAGGAGAATTCATATCAATTAATAAGAAGCTAATCCCAGAATGTTTAGGGGCTTCCATGTCTGTTCTAACCAAACAGAATATCCAGTCTGCATGATCGGCATAAGAAGTCCATACTTTTTGTCCATTGACTAGATAATGATCGCCTTTATCCTCTGCACTGGTCATTAAGCCTGCCAAATCTGAGCCTGCGCCTGGTTCACTATACCCTTGACACCACCATAATTCTCCTCTAGTAGCGGCTTTCAGAAAATGACTTTTTTGTCCTTCATTTCCAAACTTCAATAAGGCAGGACCTAGCATGGAAATCCCGAAATTATAAAGCGGCGGACGACAGCCTAATCGACCCATTTCTTGTTTTAGGATTTTTAATTCTGGTTTGCTCAATCCCCCACCTCCATACTCTTTAGGCCAATGAGGAACGGTCCAATTTTTGTCTCTCATTCGCTCAAACCAATTTTTTTGATCTTCACTAGCAAAAGTGGGATTTTTCCCTCCCCAGAAAATATCTTTAAAGTTTTTCGCTGGTTGCCTCATGCTTTCTGGACAGTTCTCTTCCAACCACGATCTAGTTTCCATTCGGAACTTTTCAAGGTCTGTTCCTTGTTGTGTTGCAACTTCCATATTCGTATTATTTGAATGAAATTATTTCAATATTAAAAAAACGAAATTACTATAATCTCGCCTTAACCAATAATCAAAACCTAAAAAAATATAAATAGTTTTGATTTTTATTTATTTATACGCTACTGCTACGTTTCAAAAATTTCGATCACTAATTATTGGTTTGCCTCGCTGGCTGACGCCAGCTC
>CALJIQ010000329.1 GCA_937973995.1 uncultured Saprospiraceae bacterium | reverse complement strand
ATCTTTGCTAGTGGATGTTTAGAAACTGATGAAATACAAAGAATATGGCAAGCAGAAGATGATTGTGGGAATATATCTATGTGTACGCAATTAATTACTATTCAAGATACTATTCCTCCAGTACTTACTCTGCCTAGAGATACAATCATTAATTGTGGTAGTGATATGACTCCAGCAGCTTTAGGTACGGCTACATCAACAGATTTATGTGATGCTAACCTAGCGAAAATATTTCATTTAGATATAACAATTGGAGGCACATGTCCTATTGAACTAACTAGAAGGTGGTATGCTGTGGATGCTTGTGGAAATGTAGATAGTATGGATCAAAACATTTTTATCCAAGATACAATTGCGCCAATTCTGACTGCACCAAATGATACCTTGGTTGATTGCAACGCAGATACCTCCATTATGGCTTTGGGAACGGTTGCAATTACCGATTGTGATTTATCTCCAACAATCACTTACCAAGACATAGATTCAACTGGTAGTTGTCCAATAACAATCACTAGACGCTTCTATGTAGAAGATGGTTGTCAGAATATAGACAGTACGGAACAGATGATCATGATTCAAGATACGATTGCGCCAGTGCTAACTTGTCCAGCCACAATTGATATTCCTGGTCCTGATACCAGTGTAGTGATTGACTCTACTACACTGATTTATTCGGAGTTGGATTCGGTAATAACGATGGCACAATTCACGGCAGCAGGAGGGAGCGTTACAGATGCTTGCGGCATAGACAGTCTAGTTTATTTCGATGCCATGACAGGACAATGTCCAATAGTAGTAACCCGAACATTTATAGCCATAGATCAATGTGGCAATAGAGCTAGCTGTACCCAAATGATTAATATTACTAGTTCTAATATTCCGCAAATAGTTTTTGATACTTGTAGTGTAGATTTAGAAACTTACAGTATATGTATCATCGTTGGCACAAATGACACCATAGCTGTTGACACAGGAATGGTATCAATGAAAGGCGTAGATTCTTTCTTAGTATCAGGCATTCCAAATGATTCGACGGTAAATATTATGGTGTCAGATACCGTCACTGGTTGTGTGACCAATACTTCTTTCACGCATGATTGCGACTGCCCAACCATAGCCATACCAACCGTAAGCAACGACACTACTATTTGCTCCAATGATTCCATCCCCACTTTTATAGCAACGGCAGATACCAACCAAGTAGTAAGATGGTACACGGTAGGTACTGGAGGAACGGCGATTGATACTGCCTTTATGTTCACTCCAACTACGGCGGATTCATTTTATGTCGAAGCATTGGATACGTTGAGTAATTGTGTAAGTGCTAGGGATACAGTTGTATTGACTTTTAATCAAGTTCCAGTAATTGTTGTTACCGATACTACTTGTAATGCTAACTTAGATAGCTTCTCGGTTAGTTTTATGGTACCTAGAACGCCTAATGATACGGTTATGGTTTCTCATGGGGTGTTAATTGCCTCCACCTCCACCAATGGGATGTTCGATATAGATAGTATTCCAGATGATTCGGTATTGGTAATTACTATTAGAGATACGATTACGGGATGTGAAGTAAGCCAAACCATTGTCCATGATTGTGATTGCTTAATACCATTGAAGGCACCCCTTGCAACTACAGATACGCTGACCATTTGTCCGGGCGATAGTATTGCATTACAAGTGAGCGTGGACTCTACTGAAACAGCAGATTGGTATAGCGCAGCAGGAGATACCTTGCTATTAGGAAATACCAGTTATGTGGCTTCTATGGTGGGGGTATATTATGCAGTGACTAGAGATACGGTGAATGGTTGTGTGAGTTTGGATAGTACGCCAGTCGTCCTACAATATCATCCTGTACCAGTAGCTGCTATTTTAAATAATCTAAGTCCTTATTGTGTAGGAGATTCTATACAACTAATCGGAGATACCCTTGCGAATGTAGTATACGCTTGGACGTCTGATAGTACGGCTATTTTTAATGATACTACCTTACAGCATCCAACCATCTTTGGGGCATCCAATGGAGAGATTTTTACCTTAGTCGTAACAGATACCCTGACAAGTTGTAGTAGCATGGTGATGGATACGGTAGTGATGGATACCATACCCGTAATTACAGATATCGTTTCTATTTGTGATGCAGACTTAGATTCTTTGAGCTTACAAATATTTACGAATGCTACCAATGTCACCATCATGAGTGCACATGGAGCGGTGGCACCTGGAACGAATCCTTATACACTTGTAGGTATCCCTACAGACTCTATCGTCTCCTTACAGCTTAGTTTTGGTACAGGTTGTAGTATAGATACTATCATAACTGCTCCTAGTTGTAATTGTCCAATAGTCAATGCACCGGTGGTGACTGACACTATTTTGGTTTGCCCTAATACGGTACTGCCTACCTTGGTAGCACAGGTGGACTCATCTGAAACAGTTGATTGGTATAGTACCGCTGCTGCCACAGGTACTCCCTTATTGGTAGGAGATACGTTGTTCACGCCAACAGTAATGGGTACTTATTATGCCTTCACTAGAGATACCATTACGGGTTGTACAAGTGATACGACTGCTGCTATCGTATTGGCAAATACGACTGCGCCAAGTTTTAATGCAATGGCTTCATTAGATATTTGTCAAGGAGATTCAGTTACATTACTTGCCACTCAAAATGTAGGTGTAGTAAGTTGGGAATGGTTTACCTTAGGAACGGGGGTAATAGCCGATTCTTCTGCCGTAACAACAATGGCTGGCAGCGTCTCTAATGGGGATCAATTTATATTGAGAGGAACAGATGTCAATGGTTGTATTTTTATGGATACGACCAATGCGGTAACCGTAAATCCGCTACCGTCAATAGATACTATATTCACAGAATGTACAGCGGATTTAAATAATTATAATGTTTTTGTAGTCGCTCAAAATGGTACGCTTACAGCTACTGCTGGAGCGGTGAGTAATATCGCTGCAGATACTTTCCAAATATTATTGATACCAACGACCACCAATGTGAGTATTACTTTTATAGATGATTCTACTAACTGTTCTATTACTCAAATAATTGAAGCGCCGAATTGTGCCTGCCCACAGACACTTAATGCGCCAGTGATTAATAACTTAACGATTTGTAAGGATGATACCCCATTGTTCTCAGCCGTGGTAGAACTAGGCGAAACGGTTAATTGGTTTGATACCATTGTAGGAGGGACACCAATAACGGTCAATCCGAATTTCACAAGTCCAGAGACTTTACCAGGCACTTATACCTACTATGCTCAAACGGTTAATTCTTTTAACGGCTGTGTAAGTATTCCACGCACACCCGTAACGTTGACCATCTTGCCTTTACCTGAACCTAACTTGACTGCTGTAACGACTATTTGCCCAGGCACAACATCTACCTTAACCCCAGGATTATTCAATAGCTATTTCTGGTCCACAGGGGATACTACTGCAGCCATTTCAGTGGGTCAAGGACAATACTTTGTGACCGTAACAGATGCCAATGGATGTACAGCAGTACAAGTAACAACTGTAAATGAAGATGCTGGAGAAGCAGTAAGTTTGACTAGTCAACCAATGGCATGTACTAGTGATACTGCGTTTACTTTAATAGGAAGTCCTACTGGTGGAACCTATATTGGTCCTGGCGTTCTTGGAAATATATTTGATCCAGCAACTGCTGGTGTTGGAACGCATACGATTACCTATTCTGTAAGTGGAAGTTGTAGTGGAGTAGATACTGCAGAGATTGTGGTGATGGCTCCTACTGCTACCAATCTTACCTTAAATAATACCTCCTTCTGTTCAACAGATGGAAGTATCGTATTAGATGGTGGAAGTCCAATCGGAGGGATTTATTCAGGTGCAGGAGTAAATGGAACTTCTTTTGATCCTGCTTTAGCGGGAGTTGGTAATCATGCACTTGTTTATACCATAGGAACAGGAACCAGCTGTGAAACTTCGGATACTATTATGGTTGCTGTTACTGAAATGCCATCTGTGAGTTTTGTGCCAGGTAATGTAACGACTCTTTGTGATACGGGCACATCAATTACTTTATCAGGAGGTAGTCCAGCAGGTGGAACGTATGCTGGCACAGGCGTAATAAATGGAGTTTTCAATCCTGCTGTTGCAGGACTTGGTACACATACGATTACTTATACATTGGTTTCAGGAGCTTGTATGAGTACGGCTTCTACGACTTATACGGTTACTACTCAACCAGCAGTAAGCCTTGCATTGGGCACGGCTTCTGTCTGCAATAATGGAAGTAGCATCACCCTAAGTGGAGGTAGCCCAGCAGGTGGAACTTATTCTGGATTAGGCGTAGCGAATGGCGTATTTGATCCAACAGGATTAGGAGCAGGTAATTATACCATTACCTACGATTATGCTGTTGCAGGAGGATGTATGGGCTCTGCTTCGGCAACCTTGACAGTGATGCCATCCAATGGAGTTAGTTTTAACTTAGGTAATATCCAATTATGTGCATCTTCAGGACTCTACACCTTAGGAGGGGCTAGTCCAGCAGGAGGTACGTTTAGTGGTCCAGGTGTGGTAGGAAATACTTTTAATCCAACGACCGCAGGAGTTGGTGCGCATATGATAACCTATACAGGACCAAGTAGTGCTTGTTCTGGAACAGCTACTTCATCTATCACAGTGTTGTCTCCTGATACGCAAGTAAGTTTAAACGTAAATGCGCCTACCTTGTGTTCTAATTCTGGACCCTTTACGCTAGGAGGAGGAAGTCCGACAGGAGGTACTTATAGTGGAACAGGTGTGGTGAACGGACAATTTGATCCAAGCGTATCAGGCGCAGGAGCGTTCACGATTTCTTATTCTACGGTTTGTGGAACAGCGGTAGATGTAGTAAATGTGCAGCAAGAATTACCCGTTAGTTTAGCTTTAGCGAAAAACTCAGCATGTAGTAATGAAGGTAGCTTTATACTAAGTGGCGGTTCACCAGCAGGCGGAACTTTTAGTGGGCCTGGAGTGAGTGGCAATAATTTTAACCCAGCTACGGTTGGTCCAGGTACTTATACCATTACTTACACGGTTAATCCGGGTAGTGGATGTACGGGTTTGTCAACAAGTACGGTTACGGTCTTCGATCCTACTACCGTAAGCACCTCCTTTAATTTAAATGTGTCAGGCATCTGTGCTACTTCTAATGCCTTTGTGCTGAGCGGAGGTAGTCCAGCAGGAGGTACTTATAGTGGGCCTGGCGTAGTAGATGGCGTTTTTGATCCAAGTCTTGTAGGGGCGGGTACGCATACGATTACCTACGCCTTGAGTGGTTGTAATTCTGGTTCAAGCACAACTACCCTTATTGTAGATAATGCACCACCAACTCCAGAATTTAGAATGGTTTCTCAAGTATGTACGGGAGAAGAACTACAACTAGAAGCAGTCACTATTCCCAATGCTACTTCTTATATATGGTCAGGTCCAAATGGCTTTAGTGCCACGACCGCCAATCCTGTAATACCCAATGTAAACACCTCCAATGCAGGACGATACAACTTAATGATTATGATTGGAAACTGTGCTTCTTCCATGAGTTCTATTGATGTTACGGTGAACGATTTACCACAGGCCGTAAGCGTTAGTAATGGAGGGGCGGTTTGTCAAGGAAGTGAATTTACGCTAAGGGTAGATAATCCTACACCAGGAGATGTATATAACTGGTACTATCAAAATGGAGCGTTTATAGGAACAGGTACGGGTTTAAATTTAAGTTCTACCCAATATGATGCGGGCAGATATTATGCAACGGTTGCAAGAGGAGGCTGTGAATACAATCCGATTACAGATTTCACTGCACCAACATTTGCCTTTACAGATGTGGTTATTTCTGACCAGGTGGCGATAGGGGCATTTGCAGGTCAAGATGAAACCGTTTGTACGGACCAGTATGATTTGAATCCACTCTTACCAACCAACAATCAAAACGTCTTTGGATTCTGGTCAACACCCGTGAATAGTAAAGCCGTTATTGCAGATCCGAACCAGTTTAATTCTCCTGTCTTTAATCTTGCTCCAGGTAATAATGTCTTTATTTGGACGCTCTCTAATGCAGGATGTACCGGCTTATCTTCGGATACCTTGATTGTGAATTACGCTGCTCCACCTGCATTAACCAATGATAATTTTAGTACCACTTTTGGAGAACCAATCCAATTTGATCCTTTAGCAAATGATCCGTTTACTTCGGGCTTTTTCTTGGACAGCATCTTTGCTTCCGCAAATGGAACAGCAGTTATCAATGGAGATGGAACGGTTAGTTACGTGCCTAATAATACTTTCGCTGGAACCGATCAATTGACCTATCGAGTATGTAGTAGCACTTGTCCGAATGTGTGTACAACGGCTACCATCGGAGTAGATGTACAAGTGAATTCTGTTGTAGCAGATATTGTCTTACCAAATACCATTACTCCAAACGGAGATGGGATGAACGATGCCTTAATCATACCAGAAGTATTGCAATACCCAGGTAGTGAATTAGTGATTTTCAATAGATGGGGAGATGAAGTCTATCGCAATGGGGATTATAAAAATGATTGGTTCGGTTTCTGGCAAGAGAATAATGAACTGTTACCAGTAGGTACTTACTTCTATGTCATTACTTTAAATGATACGGCTCGATCTCGATTGAGTGGATATGTATATGTGCAACGAGATTAAAAGAAGACAGCGTTGTGTCAGCACTCTTGGTGCTGACAGGACTTAGCTTAAAAAATAAAATTATGTCAGCACCAAGAGTGCTGACACAATAGTAAAATAGCTATGAAATTAAAAATACAATTCACCAAATATTTGTCTTTAGTAATCCTGATAAGCCTCTACAGTAGCATAGGATTACAGGCACAGCAAGATGCGCAATTCACACAGTTTATGTTTAATAAACTGACCTTTAATCCTGCCTATGCAGGAAGTACCCTCGCACCTTGTTTGTCCGCTATCCATCGGCAACAATGGGTCGGTTTGGAAGGCGCACCTGTTACTAGTGCTTTTAGTTTTAATACGCCACTAGCAAAAGATAGAGTAGGAATGGGGTTGAGTTTTATACACGACCAAATTGGTCCTACCAGAGATTGGTCAGCTAGGATGGCGTATTCCTATCGCATCCCCGTGGAGGAAGGAACTTTATCCATAGGCTTGCAAGGGGTGCTTCGTCAGTATAGAGTTGTATGGAATGATGCGGTATTGACCCACCGAGGAGATAACTCTGTGATGATGGCGGAAAATTCTAGGTTGTTGCCCAATGCAGGAATCGGGGTATATTATGAGCAAAAAGATTTTTACGTGGGAATTTCCATGCCCCATATTCTGGAAAATGATTTAGACTTATTAGAAGATTTTGTTTCAACCGATATAACGTCTTTAGAAAATCAACATATTTTTGGAATGGTAGGGGTCTTAATCGATGTCAGTAATGATATTAAATTGAAACCTGCGGCGATGATAAAATATGTTCAAAATGCACCCGTGGATATGGATTTAAATTTGACGGCCATCCTAAAAAACGATTTATGGCTAGGTGCTTCTTATCGCTTTGGTGGATCTAAAGTAGAGGGATTTGGAGAATCTGTTGACGTATTTTTACAGTACCAAATCACCAATGCTTTACGTATAGGTGCGGCGTACGATTTCACCCTTTCAGAAATCAGAAGCCAAACTTCAGGAACCTATGAATTCTATGTAACTTATTGCTTGAAGAATACAGGACGGATTAGTAATCCGAGATTCTTTTAGGTTGGATTTCATTGTTCTATTGCTCCATTGTTTTATTGTCCCATTGTTTTCAAGTGTGACTTTGACAATGAGTTGCGTTCTTTTAGGTTGGATTTCATTGTTCTATTGCTCCATTGTTTTATTGTCCCATTGTTTTCAAGTGTGACTTTGACAATGAGCATTTCTTAGACATAAAAAAATGGAACAATCAATCAGATTACTTTGGAGTGATTAGATTGAAAGAAGGCGTCTGATCTGATGACTTTAAGTTCATCTGATCAGTTACCTAAAGTTTTATTATTTCTGTCCAATTCTGACAATAGAACAATGAAACAATAGAACCATGAAACAATAGAACAATGAGACAATAGAACAATGAGACAATAGAACAATGAGACAATAGAACAATGAAACAATAGAACAATGAGACAATAGAACCATGAAACAATAGAACCATGAAACAATAGAACCATGAAACAATAGAACAATGAAACAATAGAAACCATGAACCACTAATAAAGACTATACCATGAAAGATTCAAGATGTATAAAAATATCCCTTTTTTGCTGTTGCCTATTGCTGAGTGGTTTCCTCTTTGCCCAAGAAGCAAATCCCAATGTGGAGGTAGAAAATATAGTGGTAATTAATACCGATAAATTAGATTTTAGTCCGACTTTTTATAGAGATGGGATTGTGTTTGTGTCCAATCGAAAGCGGCCGAAAAGTGCAAGAAAAATTACAGATAATAGAGACGAATGGTTGGGTGATAATTTTATGTCCTTGTATTATGCAGCCAAATCTAATGAGGGATTTGAAGTGCCACAAGAGTTCTCGGTGAATATTACGACCCGTTACCATGAAGGACCCGTTTCCTTTAGTAAAAACGGGAATAGCATATTTTTCACTAGAAATAATTATAAAAACGGGCAAAAGCAAACCAATCGGAAGGGAGATACTTTATTGAAAATTTATACGGCTGTTAGAAATGGCGATGATTGGACGAGCATTCAAGAATTACCGTTTAATGTGGATGAGTATGACCAATGCCATCCCTCTTTATCAGCAGATGGGCGGGTGCTTATTTTTTCTTCTAACAGAGAAGGTGGAGAAGGCGGAATGGATTTGTATAAGTCTGAAATGATTAATGGACAATGGTCCACGCCTATGAATTTAGGCCCTCAAATTAATACGCCTAAAAATGAGGTTTTCCCATATTTGCATGAAAACGGTAAACTTTATTTTGCCTCTAATGGTCATGGTGGCTATGGAGGGTTGGATGTATTAATGGCTAAGAAAATGAATAATACCTGGGGAAGTCCAAGTAATATAGGATCACCGATTAATTCTATAGATGATGATTTCGGCTATATACTTGAACCGTCTGGACAATCGGGCTATTTCTCTTCCTCTAGACGTAAAGGTTTAGGAAAAGATGATATTTATCGTTTTTCTATCAAAGAAATGAAAACGAATCAGCCAGCAGAAATTTTTACGGAGAAAGGCGTAAGAAAGATCATAGCAGGAAAGGTGTCTGATGGGGTATCTGGCAAACTATTAGAAAAAGTAAAAGTCAGTATTTTAAACAGAGCGACGGGACAGAAAATGACCACCCTTACCGATGATAAAGGAGATTTTGCTTTTAGAAGTACGCCTTTATCAGACGACTATGTTGTTCAAATAAATAAGGAAGGGTACAATTCTTATTCAGAGGATATAAATATTGTACAATTAGCAAAGGAAGAAAGGGCGATCAAAGAATATTTTTTCTTACTTAATCCGGTAGGTTCACAAGCACCTCCTCCTAGACCAGTAGCCGTTCCTGTTGTTAATAAACCAGTAGTCATTCCAGAAACTACGACTACTAATAACGAAAATATCATTTCTTATAAAGAGGGGATGACTACTAATTTAGAAGTGGGTAAGACGCTTTTATTAGAAGAAATTTTATTCGAATACGGTTCTTATGATTTGCAAATTACTTCTCTGTCTATTTTAGACGAGTTAGCTACCTTATTAAATCAATACCCGAAATTGGGAGTTGAATTATCTGCGCATACAGACAGTCGAGGGAATGCTAGTTATAATGAAAGACTATCCAGAAGGCGGGCAGAAAGTGTGGTTACCTATTTAGTACAACAAGGAATTCAGCCTAATCGCTTAATCCCAATTGGTAGCGGTGAATCTAAAGTAAGGAATGGATGTGTGGATGGTGTTCCTTGTTCAGAAAATCAGCATCGATCTAACCGCCGTATTGAAATGAAAATGATACAGTTGATTGGTTATTAATCAAGTACAGTAGTGTGACAATTGAATCAATATATTGATTTTTGTCTAATGTTTTGCGTTAGTTTATTTTTCTAACAATACTTTTTGTTGACTGCCTTTTTTATAGTATTTTTGACTACATCACCCTTTTATTGTTTTGTATAAACTTTTTAAAACAAAAACAATGGCAACCATAAACCGGACTTTCTACAAGGAGTCAGACGCTTGTAAATCCTTTCTATTCTATTGCTTATTTCTAACTTTTCTTACAAGTAGTATTTTTCCTGCAACAGCTCAAGAACAATTGACGCTACAAGCAGAAGAAGCGGCATATGCCTATGTCAGCCCTTTTAAGCATGATGATGGATTTAAGGAAGTATTCTATGAAGCTGGTATGGAAGCTACATTAGAAGAAAAAACCAACTTAATTCTTCCTGATGTTTTCTTTGCTTATGGGGATGCGGATATTCTTCCTCAGTCAGAGGCAGTCTTGCAAGATGTTATAAGAATTTTGAACGAAAATCCTACCCTAGCGATTGAGTTGTCCGCCCATACAGATAGCCGTGGGAATGCTCGATTTAACGATCGCTTATCTAAGAATAGAGCGAGAGCTATGGTAAAATACCTTACTAGCAATGGAGTGAGCGGATCAAGATTAATCTCAGTTGGGCATGGAGAAGAGCAACCTCGGAATCATTGTGGAGATGGTGTTTCCTGTTCTGAACAAGAACACCGAGAAAATCGACGGATTGAAATGCGTACAGCTACTATTATTGGCAAAATTCCAACTCGAAGGACTTATATCTATAAGACTTATTAAAAATATAGTGTTTCATAGTGTGAGGGGTAGTCATAAATTGTGACTGCCCCTTTTTCGTTAGCTTTCCTATTCTTTCACTATAACCTTCTCCCTTTAGAAACCCTTGTTTCCCTGAAGTGGACTCGATGTCTACTTCAGGGAATAGATCACGGAATTTGTTGCCAATATCTAGTGCTACGTTTCATAGGTTTCGAGCACTAATAATTGGTCTGCCTCCTAAAAACCCTTAATTGCGAGACGCCGAAGGCGGCGAGCAAGTACTAATCAAAATTTTTGAAACGCAGCACTAGTATCCGTAACTCATACTTTAAGCAGCAACTCCTCTACCACTTGTTGAACCCCAGTAGTAGCATTTTCTTCTACAATGCTCAAATTTTTTCTAGTAGATAATTCATAGTTAATAGTAGGACGAGGATCAATATAATAAATAGGACAGTGGGGTGGGGCGTAACCTACCAAACTAGCAGCGGGATATACTTGCATAGAAGTACCTACTACCAAAACTACATCTGCTTCTAACACTTCCATAACCGCTGGTTCGAGCATAGGGACTGCCTCCCCAAACCAGACAATATGAGGTCTGAGTTGGGTGCCTCGTTCGCAGGTATCCCCTAGATGTAAGTCTTTTTTCCAATCATAAACAAGATCGTCGTGGATGATGCTTCGCACTTTGTTGAGTTCTCCATGTAAATGAATAATATTCGTACTGCCTCCTCGTTCATGCAAATCATCTACATTTTGAGTAATGATGACGACTTTATATTTTTCCTCTAAGGCTGCTAAGGCTTTGTGAGCAGCATTGGGTTGCACGGTATCTAAATCCTTTCTACGGGCATTGTAAAAACGCAATACCAATTCCTGATTCTTGTGCCAACCATCAATGGAGGCAACTTCCATGACATCGTAGTTTTCCCATAAACCATCATGGTCTCGAAAGGTTTTGATACCACTTTCTGCGCTGATGCCTGCGCCTGTTAAGACTATTATTTTTTTCATAGAAATTGTTGAAGGTTATAGACGAGGAATGTCGTTGCTTTTGGAGCAACGACGTTCCAGAATACCTAACAATGAGACAACTACTGCGATGTTTCATAAATTTTAATCACTAATTACTGGTATCCCTCGCTGGCAGGCGCCAGCTCGGCAAGTAGGTTTTAGGAGGCAAGGATTTCAAAAATGGCTTTAAAAAGCCATTTTTGAAATCCTTGCCTCCTAAGAACCCTATTTGCGAGACGCCGAAGGCGGCGAGCAAATATTAATCGAAAATTTTAAACGTAGCACTAGTATAGGGTATCATCGGATTTGTCAAAAAACCATTTTCACTAAAGTCAAAAAGACAATCAAATTTACATA
>CALJIQ010000328.1 GCA_937973995.1 uncultured Saprospiraceae bacterium | reverse complement strand
GAAGTCCAGTTATGTATTTCAGAAACACCATCTTTGATGTCTACTTGGTATATAATTTCTGCAAGACTATTATCATTTAACTCTCCAACTGTCACCTCTGGTCCAGCTAATTGATATACTTTATATCCTTGGAAACGATAGATATTATCAACACCATCCACATCTGGTGCACGTAAATCAATTTCTTGATATTCTTCATTGAAGTTATTTGATGAAGGCTCGTTTGATAAAACAAAGATTAATTCTTTGTCTAGCTCTATCGCACATAAGTCTGGTGCATCTGGTCCATCTGTAATATCAAAGCAGTTATCAAATAAGGCTTGAGCAATATCATCTGCAAATAATAAGGGACTAATATCTGGACTAGGATGTTGCACATCTGGCACCCACACTACCCCAACAATTAACTCATTTACTGCCCCTGGTTCCAATCGAAAGGGACCAGAAGCTTGTATAGTTCTAGTGTCAAAATTCTCTAAGCCTTCTGCCGCCATTGACCAGCCGTTGGTATTATCTGGTCTATCAGGAAAAGCAAAATTAATCACCTCATCATTTTGCAAACTGTATCCATTGCCTCCTCTGGTATAAGGCGTGCCATCTATCCATCGACCTGATAATAAATTATAATATTGAGGACCAGCGCCAGGATCACCCATCCCTGCATTGGGAGCAGAATCATCTCTCAAGTGATAAGTAAAAGAGGACATAGGCAATTCAACAATTGTATCTGGTGTCTCCCCTACGCCTGGATTCCTCAAGCCCCCATCATCTGTGAATTTCTTAGGACCCAATGGACCTCTAAAATAATCGACTCCTAAAATGGGAACTTCATCACAATAGGTATTGATCGCTCCTCCTACATTACATTCGCAACCCGTAATTCCATCTACTCCATCTCGGTTATAGACATAGGCTAAACTTCGTTCAATATCGCAACCTACATAATCATCATCTGGACAACCCAAATCTGCATCTACCCAAACCGCGAAATACGTACTATCAATACTTTCCACCGCCCGATTAATCAGCTTATATCGTTGGAAAGTCATGTCGTTAATTTCATCATTAGTAGCATAGGCAAAAGCCTGTACTTGGATTTCCATTTGTATGGCATCTCCGTTACTTTGCGTATGTGTCGCACCTGCATCATTATAAATCCAAAAACTCATTTCATCCGGATATTGCGGTGCATCACACCCTCTAATTTCTATTCTAGGATAATCTCCAGCTTGAGGATCATACAAACCATCTCCATTTTCATCCCAGAAGGCTGCTAAGCCTTGTGTTGTATTTGGTAATTCAAATCCTCTTAATTCAAAAAAGAAAGGATTTCCTCTGGCGGGCCAACCTTTTACATCTTCTGGAATTTGGTTCTCATCATAATCTTCTCCTGCTGCTTTAGCTTGCTCAAAATTTCTTAAATGAAGATCTATATTTTCTCCTTTTACCGTAAAGAATCGATCCCAATCATCACACACTGCTCTGTCCGTAGTACCTTGTTCTGGGTCTAAGGGACCAGGCCAAAAATCCTCCCCTGATGTACTATAAGTTTGTGCTGCCAGTTTCAAATTTCCGCCAGGGTCAAATCCACCCAACCACACGGCACCCGCAAAAATGGAAGAACGCTCTGGTACGCCTGCCCCAGGTTCTACCTTAGGCACAATATAGCGTCCATCTGAGCCATCCCACCAAACGTCTCCCCCCGTTAATAATCTAGCCCTTACATTATTGATGGCCATATCAATTTGCGCTTCGGCGGGGGCACAATCCTCTCTGTAATTGGCTGGCGTATTTTTTTTAGTCTCACCACTATTGGTAGCTGCCGTGGTGGTTTTTTCATTCCCTTTTTTTGGACCTACATGCGCCGTCATAGTTTGGGATACCAACAGACTGCATAATAGAAATAGGTAATGTTTAAAAGTCATGTATTTTTATTTCAAGGAGTCCGGAGTCAGGGGTCAGGGGTCAGATTGCATAACGCTCGCACCTGACTCCTGACTCCTGACGCCTAATCCCTCATCTTAAAATTCTACTATTGCTCCTACAAAGATTCTTCTAGGTAAGGTATAGAAATCTGGGTTCGCTAATGCCCAAGAATAGGCCGCTAAAAATGCTTCTGTATTTCTACCTGATTCCCCTAAGTTCCGAACCCGTGCCACGCCATCGGAAGAGGCTAAATAACCATCATCATCAGGTGAACCAGTGGCAGGATAAACATTGATAATATTTCTAGCGTCTAACAAGTTTTGGACTCTTACATATACATTCAAATAAATAGGTTTGCCACCGTCAAAACCGCTTAGCTGAAAGTTTTTATCCGCTCTTAAATTCAGACTAAAGTTCCAAGGAAGTCTTGCACCATTAATTGCCCCAACTGTACCATCTCCACCAAATTGTCGGGGCGTTGATTTTCTAGTAAAAGGTCTGCCCGAAATTGCAGTAGCTTGCAAATTTAATCCAGCATTAGCAAAAACATCCTTGTCAAACCAACGGGGACCATCATAGCGACTACCCTTACCAAAGCGATAATCAATAATCGCATTCAGCCGATGTCGCTCATCAAAATTAAGTGGAAATAAGGTTCTTAGGTTGCCGTTTTCTGCAATATTTTGTTGTCCTAAAGCACTTGACCCAGTCCCATCTGCGAATTGTAAGGTGTAATTGGTTTGTAGTTGTAAATTTTTGGATCGCCTTAAATCGTAAGTGAGATTAAATCCTTTTACAGTACCAAAATCTTGGTTATCAAACGATTGATAATTGCCTAGTACAGGTACGAAAGAGTAGAAACGGACTTGTATCATATCACGCAGCTCTCTATAGTAGGCAGCTATTTTTAAAGCAGAAGAATTACTGATTTTTTGTTGAAATCCCACTTCATAATCAATTGTTTTTTCTGGTCGTAAGTTTGGATTATTAGTAGGTGTTCTATTGGGATCTAAGAAATATAAATAATCCAATGCCGTTGCATTCGTTCTACCTTGTGGTCGTTGAACTAATACATCATAATGTGCAAAGAAGTTGGCTTCATCAGAAATAGGGAAAGAAAATGCCAAGCGAGGCATGACATTAATTTGAGGTTCGTAGTCCTCAAAAGAAGTATTAGGGTCAAAATCAGGCGATTGAATATCCACATCTTCATCTACTAATTTTGGCGTGACAACTCCCCCACCGAAAATCACATTTCCATCATTCGCTGCATTACCATTGGCAAAATACCACTGCTCTCCATCCCGAAAGGCTTTCACAGAATTAGACCCTTGTCCATCTACATATACTTTGAAATCATCACTAACGCCTCCTGGTTGCTCCTCTCCAGTAGTTGCATAAAAATCCCTTGCATTCATGATTTCATACAAGGAGAAAGGATCTTTTAGTACTTTTCTATTCGCATCATAACGATCCACTCTTACCCCTACTCTAAAAATAATATCTCTAAAAGTAAATTTATCTTGAATATATGCAGCCGCATATACGGGTCGATCTGGTGCTACAGGAAAGGTACGAATCCCATTGGCATCTCGCTGTGTAAAGAAATCCTCGAAAGTAACATCGCTAGTGACTTTATTACCCAAATAGTCATAGCCTTGATAATCTAGAATACCTCTTGTTCCATGTAATTCTTGAGCAGAAAACATATCTAAGCCCAATTGGTCTGGAGATAAGCCATCCACATTGACATAGTCATTTAGCGTAAGCCCTAAGGACTCTCGAACTCTTCTAAAGAATTGATTATCTTCAAAACCATCCGTTGCCAGCAAGGTATTATAAAAAGGTATTTCTAGTTCTCCAACACCAGGGACATTGATTAAGCTATCTCCTAGTATTGCGGTGGTATCCACACCTAATATATGACGATTCGCTTGTAAGCGAGCTATATCCCATAACCTTCTAGGATTAACGGTATAATTCCTATTGACTCGTTGCTCATAAGTCACCCCAAACTCAATGGTATGTCGTCCTTTCTCAGATCCTCCGGGCAACAATTCAAAGGAACTCCTTGCATTAAAAGTATATAGATCATTATCGCTTTTAAAATTCAAATTGTAAATGGCATTGGCGTTACGATGAAAACTTCCCCATACATTCTGGAAAGGACCACCAATATACCCAAATAGACCATTCTCCACGACAAAATCATTGGCAACATCTGCATCAACCAATCCATTAGAAGCCGCCAATCCTGCATTTGGATGTCCGTCACCTGCGGGGGTATATCCATTAAAAGTTCTAGTATAATCTAAGTGTCCATATCGAATCGCCTGTCCTGGTATTTGTGTACCTTGATCGACATTAAAGCCAAATGCAGGATTCCAACTATAATTAAAATCACCTACATATCCATAGTCAAATAAATTATCCCCATGTCGAGTATCCTTTTGTGATCTGGTATTTTTTTCATATCCAAATTGTAAAGAATAGACAATATTTCTAATCAAGGCATTGCTA
>CALJIQ010000327.1 GCA_937973995.1 uncultured Saprospiraceae bacterium | reverse complement strand
TTCGGAGCTTCTCCCTCCCTTTCTAAGGGTGGGTCGGGGTGGGTTTACTTTCATCAAAGCACCTTATTTTTCAAATGCCCCCGTCCCCCTCTTAAAAAGAGGGGGTGACTTATTCGAGGATATTTTTATTTTCAATTAATGTTATGTGGATCTAGTACTTCCTTGATTTTAGTTTTTACTTCTTGCCAATTTTGCAATATTTCTTCATTCTTAAAACGAAGTATTTTGTAACCTAGCTGATTCAAAATCTCTTCTCTAACTTCATCATACTCTTGTTGTTGTTCATGAATTGGTCCGTCTAATTCTATTATCAGCTTCGATTTATGACAGTAAAAATCGGCAATAAAATAACTTTCCTTGGTCATATATCCACCATGTTTGATGATGTATTGTCTATAGAATTTCTCTCCTTCAAATCTTCTGTTCCTTACATTTCTCCAAAATATTTTTTCTGCTTTTGTTGGATTTTTACGCATTTCTCTGGCGTACTGTAAGACTTTGTTGTAGTTTGCCATAGCTGTTTGTTTTTGACTCCCCCCGTCCCCCTCTTAAAAAGAGGGGGTGACTTATTCGAGGATATTTTTACTTTCATTTAGGGTACACTTGCCTTTGTATCACTTTCTTTTGATGGTTACATTTTATATCAGCCATAATACTTTTCCAGAGGTACTCCCTCCCTTTTAAGGGAGGGTCGGGGTGGGTTACTCTTCGTCAAAGCACTCCCTTAGTACTAGGCAAAACCATCCGATCCACATCCCGCAATTTAGCCATCTTAATAGCCTTCGCAAAGCCCTTAAAGATAGCTTCAATTTTATGGTGTTCGTTGGTGCCTTCTGCTTTGATATTCAAATTACACTTAGCCGTATCCGTAAAAGATTTAAAAAAATGATAAAACATTTCTGTCGGCATATCGCCGATCTTTTCTCTTTTAAAATCGGCCTCCCACACCAGCCAAGGACGACCGCCAAAATCTATGGCAACATTCACTAAACAATCATCCATCGGGAGGCAAAAACCATATCGTTCAATGCCCATTTTATTGCCTAATGCCTTTTGAAAGGCCTCTCCTAAAGCTAGGGCGGTATCTTCTATCGTGTGGTGTTCGTCTATGTGTAAATCTCCTTTTACTTGGACGGTTAAATCGGAGTTAGAGTGGCGACCTAGTTGATCGAGCATGTGGTCAAAAAAGCCTAAGCCTGTTTCACATTTGGTAGTCCCTGTGCCATCCAAATTTAGTTGAATGAGTATATCCGTTTCTTTGGTGGTTCGTTGTACTTGGACGGTTCGGGCATCTAGTTTTAAATGCTCGTATATCTCTTTCCAGTGATTTGATTTTAAAGCTAGGGTATTGGTAATATCAATACCTTTTACTAGATGGTCATCGGCTTCATCTACAGATTTTCCAATTAAGATTCCCTTTGCGCCCATATTATGAGCTAATAAAATATCGGTTAGTCGATCCCCTATGACGTAGGAATTTTCTAAATCATAGTCGCCTTGCATATAATGTGTGACTAAGCCAGTATTGGGTTTACGGGTAGGTGCATTGTCTTTGGCAAAAGTTCGATCTATTACCACTTCTTTAAAATGTATCCCTTCGCTTTCTAGGACTTTCATCATCAGATTATGCGGTCCCCAAAAAGTATCTTCTGGATAGACGTCTGTTCCTAAACCATCTTGGTTGGTTATCATGACTAATTCGTAGTCTAGTTCTTCCGTTATTTTGGCTAGGTAAGTTAAGGTCTTGGGTAGGAATGCTAATTTCTCGAAACTATCTACTTGGTAGTCGCTGGGGGGTTCGATGATGATGGTACCGTCTCTATCTAGGAATAGTATTTTTTTCTTCATGCTTTTTGATTGAACGCAAAGACGCAGAGATTTTATATTTGACTGCTAGCGCAATGGGCAATAATAGGCACAAGGTGAAACCTTTGCGCCAGCCAGCGCAGCTTTTTTAATTAGGTATTCTTTTCTTCGCCCATTTCTTTAGGGCTTTCAAAAGTAATTGATTTTCCTTGGGCTTACCAATCGTAAATCGCAGACACCCCTCACAAAGCGTCACGGTGGAACGATTGCGCACAACGATCTTTTTTCTAACTAAAAAATCATATAATTCATTCGGTTGATCTACTTTCACCAATAAGAAATTTGCATCCGAGGGATATACTTTTTGGACATAAGAAAACTCAGGTAATAACTCTTCTAATTGCTTTCGTTCTTCTATGATTTTAGTAAGATTTTTTTTAAAATCATCTATCCCTCGCATTCCTACCAATGCCGCTTTTTGTGTAATGGTATTGACATTATAAGGGGGCTTCACTTTATTAAACAAGCCAATTATTTCTTCAGAAGCAAAGGCCATACCTAGACGAATGCCTGCCATTGCCCAAGCTTTAGAGAAGGTTTGTAGGACCACTACATTCGGGTATTTGCCAATGAAAGCGGTGGCGCTCTCGTCCGAAGCAAAATCTATGTAGGCTTCATCTATGACCACGATTCCTTTAAATTGTTGAATTAATGCTTCTATTAATTCACGCTTAATACAATTGCCTGTCGGATTATTGGGAGAACAAATAAAAAGGATTTTGGATCGGGAGGTAGCAGCTTTTAAGATAGCCTTTGTATCAGGTTGGAAGTCTTTTGTGAGGTTTACTTTCTTGACTGCTACATTGTTAATATCGGCACTTACTTGGTACATGCCATAGGTAGGGGGCAAGGTAATAATATGATCTTGCCCTGGCTCACAATAAATCCGAAGTAGTAAATCAATCGCCTCATCGCTCCCATTTCCAAGAAAAGTATTTTTAGGAGAAATGCCTTTTACCTCTTCAATCCGAGCCTTTACTTTTTCTTGAAAAGGATCTGGATAGCGGTTCATTCCATTATTGAAGGGGTTCTCATTGGCATCCAAAAAGATATCCGCCTTCCCTTCGAACTCATGACGGGCAGAGGAATAAGGCTTTAGGGATTGTATGTTTTTTCTAGCAAGTTGTATCATTTATAACGGTTGCAAGTTTATTTATTTTTCCCTTTATCCCATTTCGCTAATCCTTCTTTTACCCCTTGATTATTTTCAAAAAGGATTCCTTGAATCCCATGTAAGGCCGCACTTTCTAATTTGCGCTTACTATCATCTATAAAGATCATATCCTCTTTTGGGTAATCACTCAACTCCTTTAATAACCTTTTAAAAAATGCTGGGTTAGTTTTGACCATTTGATAATCGTAAGAATAAATTTGATGGATTGCCCAATTCTCAAAATTATACCGCTTAGCTAAATAGGCAATATTCTCCCGATAATTATCACTGACGATAATAATTGCTCCATAGGCACGCACTAGCTCAATCAATGCACTATTGATGCTCAAGGTATCATGCAAGAATTGTAAAAATTCTAGTCCAGTTAAAGCTTGTTGGGTAATTTGGTTATAATCGGAAAGGAAGTCTGGGAATTTATCTTTTCCTATGTTTAAGTCTGTACCGTGTTTTTCGTTTAGTTGGTTAATCACCTCCCAATTAACTTGTTCATTGGAAGTACCAGAAGATTGGAAGACTACGCCTCCTAGGTCTAGTAGGATGATTTTTTTTGACATACAAATTTCTTGGAGTTGAGAATGGCTGATACTTGAGCTTTGTCTTGGAAGCGGTCAGTAGCAGACATTTTATATTTTAATTAGATGTCTGCCATTTCCCCTCCCACCAGCTTTCCGCAAATGTCTGCCATCTGCCTTAGAGGGTCTTTAAGCGAATGCTCACCGCTCGCTTATGCGCCTCCAACTCTTCTGCCTCTGCCATCAATTCGACAGTGCGACCTATATTACGTAAACCTGTTGGAGATAATTCCTGAAAGGTAATTTTTTTACAAAAAGAATCTAAACTCACGCCGCTATAGGCTTTTGCATAACCATTCGTAGGCAAGGTATGATTGGTGCCAGAGGCATAATCCCCTACCGACTCTGGGCTATAATTACCGATAAAGACCGATCCTGCATTGGTGACACTAGCTGCCATTTCAACTGCATCTTCTATGGATAAAATTAAGTGCTCGGGGGCATATTCATCAATAATTTCGAGCATATTATTTTTATCCGTTGCTACAATGGCACAACTATGTTCAAGGGCTTTAGCGGCTAATTCTTTTCTTGGCAATAGTGCTAATTGTCTGGCTAATTCTTTATGAACTTTTTGGATAATCTTCTCATTAGCAGCTACTAATACTACTTGACTATCTACCCCGTGCTCCGCTTGTGATAATAAGTCCGCTGCTACAAACGCTGGGATAGCCGTTTCATCTGCTACCACCATCACTTCCGATGGACCTGCTGGCATATCTATGGCGATTCCATCTTTCTGTATGAGTTGTTTGGCAGCTGTTACGTACTGATTTCCGGGACCAAATATTTTATCCACTTGTGGAACGGTATCTGTTCCATATGCCATCGCCCCAATTGCTTGCACACCTCCTATTTTAAATATTTTTGTCGCTCCCACTAAATTGGCGGCATATAATATAGCAGGATGAACCGATCCATCTTTACGAGGAGGGGTACATAAAACGATCTCTTTACAGCCCGCAATTTTAGCAGGGATGCCTAGCATTAAAATGGTAGAAAATAGAGGAGCCGTACCTCCTGGTATATACAAACCTACTTTTTGAATGCCTACACTTTTTCGCCAACAGCGCACACCGGGCATGGTTTCTATTTCTTTGATGGGTTCTTTTTGGGCTTCATGAAAAGCAGTGATGTTGGTATGCGCTTGTTGAATCGCGTTTTTTAAATCTATCGGTAGTTCGCTAATCGCTTTGTTGATTTCACTCAACCCTACTCGAAAATCAGTTAATCGTACGCCATCAAATTGCAAGGAAAAATTGCGCACTGCGGTATCTCCTTCTTTCTGCACAGATTGCAAAATGGCAGTAACAGATGACTCCAACTGGGAGCTATCGAA
>CALJIQ010000326.1 GCA_937973995.1 uncultured Saprospiraceae bacterium | reverse complement strand
TCAAACTCATAAGTATATTGAATCCGCTCCAACTTAGGCATATCCAACACAGGGTCGATATATTTTAACCAAATATCAATATCAATCGTTTCCGCTTCCTCTTTTTGGTTACTGTCAAAAATAGCTTTAATCACACCAGATTCGCCGGGCTTGATGGCTTTATAGGGACGTTCCGTAATCTCCGTACAATCGCAAACAGAAATCAAGTCAATTTCCACATCTGCATCGCCTGTGTTGGTAAAGGTATAACTCATAGGTACTTGATCGCCCTTTTTTACTTTTCCTAAATGAAGAAGACGTTCTTCAAAGGTCATTTCTGGGACGGGGTCTTTGGCAGGAGGAGTTACCTCTTCTGTTTCTTCTTGTGTGGCTTCTGTGACGATGGTTACTTTTTTGCTACAAGCAATTGGTAATAAGCAGATTAATAGGAAATAAATACTTTGTTTCATTTTTTAAGTAGTACTTCTTATCCAGTGACTTTCCGTCACTGGATAAATTAGAAAGTAGTGAAATTATCTAGCGTCATTAATTGTTGAATTAATGACGGAAAGTCACTGGATAGGATACTTTTAAAAACGAAAATTGTAGTCAAAGGATTACACTCATTTTGTTAATATCTTGTAAATGTCCGATGAAGGAATTTTTTCATAATATTCCCACTATTGTAAAATACGCAGAAATGAAAGAGCATGTAACGAATCAGAATGAATTTAAAGATATTGCGCAGTATGGATTGACTCGAAATATTTTTGAATCTGAATCGCAGATTTCGCAGATTAGGAATTGATTTCGCAGATGAGATTTTTGGATGTTTGTGATTATTGCAGATCTTTCATGGTTACAACTGAAGTATGCATGAAAGATCTGCAATAATCACAAACATCAAAGAAATCTAATCTACGAAATCAATAAAAAATCAGCGGAATCTGCGATTCGCATTTACTCCAAAATCAACTTCTTCATAGCCACCCCTGCCGCAGTACGCACCTCCACAAAGTAAAAACCTCTTGCTAACTCTCCCACATTAAAAGGAATAAACTGGGTGGTGTTTTGAAGACTAATTGCTTTATGGGTGATGGCTTGTCCATTCATATTAAAAAGGGTGATGGTCCCTTCATCTGCTTGTTCAGTACTCAGACTTACATGGACGTAGTCCCCTGCTGGATTGGGAAATATTTGAAAAGAAAGTCCATTTTCTTCTAAATTCTCTACGCTGGTAAGTGCCGAGCCTACTTCTACTAAGGTGCCGCCTTCGTTTGCTAATGCACAAGCATTATCTCCTTGGTCGGTTGTCAAACAAACTTCGCTATTGTAAGCCAGTAGGTCCATAAATTCTACATCATCAATAAACCAGCCTTGGTAATCGGGAGCGGATTCGGCAGTTTCTTCAGGAGAACCATATCTAAATCTGATCATTACATTTTCTCCCATGAAAGAACGTAGGTCAATGTAGGAAGCCTCAAATTCTGAGGTAGCCCCCCAAAAGGCAGATTTATCTGGAATAGCGAAAGTCGTATAGGCTAGTGGACCATCATAGGAATTTCTGATAAAATGAGGACCTGCATCCACCCAATTGGTGCCACCATCTGTAGATAATTCTACAAAACCGCCATCCAATCCAGGCTCTATATCATAGGTATGGAAAAATCGAACTGCGGGAAAAGACCCACTAACGGGAATTTCCTCATCTAATAATAAAGTGTGCTGACTATCTTCATCGACATTAGGAACATTCCATGCAAAGTCGCCAGAATTGGAAAAAGCGTCTTGTAATTCCCAAATGGCACTGCCATCTATGTCAATAACTAACCAAAGGTCATTGCCTTCTTCTCCACCATCTTTGAATTGGCTGATAGATGCTTTATTAGGATCGGTACTTAGTTGGTAGGAAAAGTCAATCGTGGCACCTGCATTTAATCTTTCAACTTCTAATTCAATAATAACTTCATTTCCTTCTTGAGAGGCAGAGCCTTTCGTAGCAGAACCAGCTATCAGAGAAGCGCCTTCAGGAATTTCATCTGAGATCATTAAGCCTGTAATGGGTTCATCTTTATGGTTGGTGATCTGCAAGTTAACCAATATATCATCTCCAGCATTAATAGTAGGGTTGACAGTTTTTTCAATCTTTACTGTTTTAATACAAGCAGGTGCGATATCAAAACCTTCTTTCATATCATTTCTATTATTTGTCGAACCCTGGTCTGCGCTAAATCCTAAACCTCTACGGGCAAATACTTCCCAAATTAAGCATTGATTAGCTCCACCATTATTTGCTTCATCTGCCATCAGTAAAGCATCTCGGCCATCAATAAAACCAGGCCTACAAGGTTGTATTTTTAAACCATCCATTACTAGTTGAATCGCCAAATTATTACCACCTGTACCATTGTATAAATCTGGGTCGTAGCCATATTGGTCTACAAAAGCCCAATACATATCCCAAAGGGCACTGTTCCAAACTTCTCCTAATGGGTGTGGTGCCCCCGTTGCTATTATATCTCTATAAGTTTTAGAGTTGACGGAAAAATCAGTAGAGTAAGGAAAGCTTCTTACTCCTGGTGCGTTTTTATCATTTCTTAATACATAGTTACCAATACCCCTAGCTTCTTTTCCCGTATCTCCAGGTTTAACGCTGGTTACTAAGGTGAAGAAGTCACTCCATCCTTCTCCCATTTCTTCATCATTAAATAGACAGCCTGCATTCGTGGGACCTCCTGTCAGTCGGATTGAAATACCATGTCCATATTCGTGCGCAATAATACCATTATCAAAATCTCCATCTAATTGGTCGGGACCTGTTTGAGTTTCATTCGGAATGACCATCGACAATTTTATTTCATCCAGATTTTGCTTGATTGTTTGACAATCTCCTACTGTAAGCATGACCAGTGGAATGGTAATGTCATCCCCAGGATCATTGTCTGGTGCGCCCATGCCTGTTCGAGAGTTTTCAAAATTACAAACAACGACTGCAATAGCTCCTGCTTCTTGAGCATTCCGTGCTTTCTCTACAAAGAAGCAGGTGCCTCTATCTATTAACACAATTTTGCCTTCTACTTCTTCTCTATTCTGAATAGGATTACAAGCTAGTGTACCATTAAGCCCACCATCAGTTGCTATGGCTACTTCACCAGTGAGTGGAATAGAATCAATATCTCCTCCAAAGCTTGCTCTGGATACTTCTAGACCACCAGCTAGTGCTTCGGGCTCCTCAATGAATAACACTCGACTTCCTCCTCTATTCCAAACAAACATATTCATGCCTCCATTCAACCCATCAGGTGGGGAACTAAAAGAGGCATTATCCGATGAATCGCCACTGGCATCATCCAGTGCTTCTGCATTGACAGAATCATTTCCTTTGCCTAGATTGGAAAAATTATTTTCTTGAAAATTACCTGCTGCTTCATTAAATCCATAGCTATAACTAAAGTCGTGCATGACATTATTCATATAAAATAGCTGGGTAACCGCAGCATCTGCATTACCCAATGGTTCTAGATTGGGATCAAATGGAAAAGAAAAAACTAAATCATCACCGCCATCTGGTTCTGGGAAATTAATGTCTGGTCTATTTACATCATTTGGATCGGCATACGCATGGACATTATTTCCTCTTGTGATAGTGAATTCTGCGCCAGGATTACCATCCACATCATGCCAGCCAAAAGGAGAAGCAGTTGGATCGGAAGGATCATTGATGACGGTTCGACCTCCATCTAAGGGGCTTTCTAAAGCAACTGGAAATACTTCGTAAGTTGCTCCGTCTGAGGTTGGATTGTCTTCTTCACTTGGCATAAATGGAGCAGAATGGTTACTACTGGAATTTTCTAAAAAGCCACAGCCATTGCTATGGTCATGACCGGGGAAGGTACACTGTCTAGTCCAATTGTGTTTTTCTAATAATTCACCCGTTTGAGCGTCTATTCGTAGATTCCAATAATCTGTTCCTTTCAGCATTTTAATAGCTAATTGCCAAGCTAGTTTCAAGGCTCCATCTTTAGTAGGTTGGTAGATTAACTCTACAGAGATTTCATTTTTAGAAATATTTGACTGAAAAACGACCTTTTTCCCTATGGTTTCTTTTTCTTTTAAGGTTGGAATAGCATCAATATTCAACACTTTAGCCGCAGCGATGACCGCCTCATCTGGCGATATGATCGCTCGAGTAGTATTTACTTTGGTGGCAATATCTTGATAGAATCGATTCCCAACGTATAATATTTTTCCATTGGGGAGTATATTCGCATTATAAATAGCATTAAAAATTTCGATGCCAGTATATTGCTGTTTAAAGTAAATATGCGTTACACCATTGTGCTCTGATTGATAGGCGTAGTCTAATTTTATATCTGCAATATCTTGTTCTGATAACCCCCATTCTGATTTATGTTGTTGTAAATGCTGCTTTGCCAATTCAATCTGTTTATCATATTGAGCGAAAAGGGAACTGCCAAAAAGTAGTAGCAATAGATAGGTAAGGTAAAATCTAGTATTCATTTATTTATGTTGATTTAAGGACAGTAGAATATTTGGTTGTGGAGGGTAAAGCACTTGGTTAGATTAACATAAAACTTAATGCCAAGTTTGGTCTCGGTTTTAGGAATATCAAAAATAGAACAAAATATAAGTAGAATTAGGCTTTTTAAGTCATATTACTATTCTATATGCGACAAAATCATAGATTTTACTAGGCAGATTATCAAGAAAATACTGGGTCAAACCCTTTAATGCTCATTTGTTTAATTGTTTATGTTGTTTATTCGTTTAGTATAGTTTTATTAAGCGGATTTGGGATAAACAAATAAACATTTTAAACGAATAAACAAGTGTTTAGCATTTTTGCGTGTTTGTCCTATTAAAATACTGAAACAATGACTCGTTTGAGGATGTTAATTACTGGTATCTTTGTTTTTTGAGGAGTCAGAAATCAGGGGTCAGGCGTCAGAATATTTCGGCTGTCGTCGAACAGTAATTTGCTATCATTCAAAATTCAACATTTATCATTCAGAATTAAGTCCAATGTATAGAATTCTACTCTTTATCCTTTCCTTGAGTGTTGTTCATTTATCCGCTCAAGCACCGAAGAAAATGACTTCGGGAGATATTTATGATGCGATCCAAAAGCTCAATGTATTGGGTTCCGTATTATATGTAGCGGCACATCCCGACGACGAAAATCAACGCTTGATTTCCTATATGGCAAATCATGAAAAAATGAATACGGCATATTTGTCTCTTACAAGAGGCGATGGCGGACAAAATTTGATAGGTCCTGAAATCAGAGAGTTATTAGGCGTTATTCGTACCCAAGAATTACTAGCCGCTAGACGGACGGACGGAGGAACGCAATTGTTCAGTCGAGCCAATGATTTTGGATATTCCAAACATCCAGATGAAACCTTAAAAACATGGAATAAAAAAGAGGTGATGGCGGATGTGATTTGGGCCATCCGAAAATGGCAACCCGATGTAATTGTCAATCGGTTCGATCACCGTTCTCCCGGTCGAACACATGGGCATCATACCTCTTCTGCGATGCTATCGCATGAGGCATTTGAAATGGCAGGTGACCCAACTGTGTATCCTGAACAACTGAAATATGTAAAAGTGTGGCAACCAAAACGCTTGTTTTTTAATACTTCTTGGTGGTTTTATGGGAGTCGGGAGAAATTTGCGGAGGCGGATAAATCTACCATGATGTCTGTGGATGTGGGCGTGTATTATCCTGTCAAAGGAAAATCGAATACAGAGATAGCAGCGGAGGCAAGGAGTATGCACAAGTGTCAAGGTTTTGGGGCGATGAGTAGTCGAGGAGGAACGCAAGAATATTTGGAATTATTGAAAGGAGAAATGCCTAAGGATAAAACCAATGTTTTTGAGGGGATTAATACGACTTGGACTAGAATCGAAGAGGGTGCACCCATTGGTAAACTCTTGAAAGAAGTAACGGATAATTACGATTATAGCAACCCTTCCGCAAGCGTTCCCAATTTGGTCAAGGCTTATAAAATGATAAAAGCATTGCCTGACGGACATTGGAAGCGAATCAAAATACAGAACATAAAAGAAGTGATTAAAGGGGCATTAGGCTTATATATGGAAGCGGTGTCGGATGACTATTCCTATACACCGAACCAAGAAGTGGAGCTAGATATAGAATTGACCAACCGATCAACGATACCTGTTGTAGCGGAATTCATGAGTATTCTTCCCATTGAGAAGGATACGACTATGTCCATGACGCTAGTAAACAATGAAGCCAATCTAATTACTAAAAAAATAACCTTACCCAATGACATGCCTTATACCAATCCATATTGGTTGAATAAAAAGTCAGACTTGGGGATGTACACCGTAGAAGAGCAAGCAATGCGAGGCGTACCAGAAACACCTAGGGCATTAAAGGTGCATTTTTCATTGGTGATTGATGGCACTTCTATTGACTATTCTACGGATGTAGTTTTTAAAAAGAGGGACCCCGTAGCAGGGGAGGTGCATCGTCCAGTTGAAATCGTACCACCCGTATTTGGAAATATACAAGAAGACGTTTATGTATTTGCGTCTAATGAATCCAAGCCAGTTAATGTCTTAATAAAATCAGGTAAAGAAAATGTCAAAGGGAAAGTCACTTTGGCTAGACCTAATGGCTGGAAATTGAAACCTGAATTTGTTGCTATTGATTTAAAATTGAAAGGGGAGGAACAATTAGTAACCTTTCAATTGTTTCCCACTGATAAGCAGGAAGAAAACTTGATTTCACCCATTGTAGAATTGGATGATGGTACCTTTCATACGAAGAAAGCAACCTTTATCGAGTACGATCATATTCCCACACAAACGATTATTCAACCTTCAGAATCTAAAGTGGTTCGAGTGGATTTACAAAAGAAGGGGGATAAGATTGGGTATATTATGGGGGCAGGAGATGCTGTTCCTGCGGCCTTAGAGCAAGTGGGTTATCAAGTAGCTGAGTTGGATGATGGAGCGATTATGACCGGCGATTTGTCCCAATACGATGCGATTATCTTAGGCGTTCGTGCTTATAATACGGTAGAGCGAATGAAGTTCTATCAACCCAAATTAATGGAGTATGTGAAACAAGGAGGTACGCTGATTAATCAATATAATACCCATCGAAGTCTAAAAGTAAAAATGGAGGAAATGGGACCTTACCCGTTTAAGATTTCTAGAGATCGAGTAGCAGTGGAGGAAGCGGAAATACGTTTTCTAGCTCCTAAACATGCAGTCCTAAATGCTCCTAACAAAATCACCCAAAAAGATTTTGAGGGATGGGTGCAGGAGCGAGGCTTATATTTTCCGAATGAATGGGACGACCATTATACGGCCATCCTTTCTTCCAACGATCCTGGCGAAACGCCCAAAGATGGAGGACTATTAGTCGCTCAATATGGCGATGGCTGGTATGTGCATTCTGGCTATTCTTGGTTTAGAGAATTGCCTGCTGGAGTGCCTGGGGCTTATCGGTTGTTTACTAATCTTATCTCAATAGG
>CALJIQ010000325.1 GCA_937973995.1 uncultured Saprospiraceae bacterium | reverse complement strand
AGAACGGATACCATACAGGACATGTATGTAAAAGAATAGCACCTATCCTACTTAGAAATCCGTTTTATCCGTCTCATCCGTTGAATCCGTGTTCCCATCCTGCCCTATTGGAGTCTTGGGTACGCAATCCGTTATTATCAGAAAAATTCAATACTTACTCATGGATGTAATTTAGTTTTGTCCCTTGAATAATAGTATTCTTATCCTTAATTCTAGTGGTTTAAAAACTGAATTACGCCTATTACTCAGTCAAAATAGATCGTCTATGTGCTTAGCGATTCCAGGCAAAATAACAGAAATAGATACGGAGACAGAAAGCGTTTTTAAAATTGCCAAAGTATCCTTTAGTGGTATTCTTAAAAAGATAAATTTAAGCCTAGTCCCAGAGGCTAAAATTGGCGACTATGTATTAGTACATGTTGGCGTGGCCATGAGTATAGTGGATGAAGAAGAAGCTAAAAGAACGATGGATTTTCTCCAAGGTACTGGGGAATTAGATGAACTACTTGAATAAGGATTGAAGGAGAGAGGGATAGAAAGATTCAAGGGCGTACAACCTTCTATCCCTCTCTCCTTCAATCCTTAAAAAAATTACACACATGAAAATAGCAATTGCTGGAAAAGGAGGCGTTGGCAAAACTACTATTAGCGGTACCCTCTGCCGTGTTTTAGGACAAATTGGAAATAAAATATTAGCCATTGATGGAGACCCGAATCCTAATTTATCAACTGTATTAGGGATTGATAAAGAGGCCGCGCTACCCCCTAGATTAAGTACGGATATTATTGAACGGATAGAAGAAGGAGAAAAGAGTTGGCGATTTCAGGTTAAAATGCCCTTTAATGAAATCTTGAATACCTATGGGCAAGATGCGCCTGATAATATTACGCTATTAATGGTGGGGGCTCCAGAAAAAGCAGGGACAGGTTGTATGTGTGGCTCACATACGGTCGTGCGAGAATTAATTCACTCTGCTTTAACTTCCGAAAACAAGGGAATTATGATAGTGGATACAGAAGCCTCTCTAGAGCATATGAAAAGAGGGACTTCTCGACATGTAGATAAAATCTATACCGTAGTAGAACCTTATTATCGTTCCTTAGAAGCAGCGGGTCGATTTGCGAAAATGGCAAAGGAGTTAGGCATTCAAGAAGTACAAGCCATTGCTAATAAAGTTAGAACGGAAGAAGATGAGCAAGCGATCCGAGACTATTGCAAAAAAATAGAGTTACCTATCGCAGTAATTATTCCTTTTGATGAACAAGTGACGGATGCCGATTTAAGAGGAGTGTCTGTTATGGATTATAATAAGGAGGCGAAGGTGGTGAAGGCATTGGAGAGCTTTGCGAAAGGGCTTGTTTTGAATTAGAAGGTCTCTTGTATATAAGAGTATATGTTCACGCAGAGTTCGCAAAGATTATTTTATGAATTTTCTCCGCGGACTCTGCGTGAATAATAATTTGTAAAATATTTATCGAGCAGACAACAATTCATGTCCCTCAGGTCGATCAAAGAAATCCTCCCCTAGGGGTGTCTTAAAATCCACATCAGAAAAAATATATTTCTCCATGATTTTACCATTGCTCCAATAGCGATGCCACTGATGACTAAAAGTAAGCCCATCCACCATTCTATGATCTGTCCAAAATAATTCTTCAGGACGATATTCTCCCCAATCCGACTTATTAGAATATTCGATTTTATAAATGAGATTACTTTCTGGATGGACAAAGAATTTCCATTTATCCTTTCCTACGGTTGGTTTATAGCTAACATCTAGCACTCGTGGCTGCGTCTCCATATTAAATATCTCCTTTAATGGATCAAAGTTAATCATGGCAAAATCTTGGATGCTCCCATTGTCTGGTCGTACCCCCGCATCTGTTAATTTAAAAGGCATAGAGAAGCGATAGAATGCCATAGACGCAGCACAATCTGGATTACAATATTTGGAATCGCACATCATCCCCAAATCACCTGAAGTCAATCTTGGGTCAGCAGGTAATGCAGCTTTTGTTGCCCAATAGCCCTCTCCATCTTTGCTAATCTGCACTACTTCTCCGTTGGTTGTTTGAGATTTCACTTTTAACTGCACTTGACCATTATTCTTCCTAAAGTAGAAAGTCTGTGCAATTTCAGATAATTGGTCTCCATTCTGTGCATATAAATATTGGGTGCGAGTAAACTGCCCTTCCTTCACATTATTCCATGCCTCCATGCCTCCCGCTGCTTCTACCATATTACTTACTAATTCGAAACCGGTAGGCTGACGCAAGAAATTATCCCAAACATAATAGCCTGCCATTGATAGTAATAAGGCTGCTATACTTAATTGTAAAAGTCTGCCTCTGCTAATGGAAGTTGGGTGGTCTCCTCCCTTATGTTTTTGTTGTTTTTTAGGTTGGACGGATGGATTTATTTTTTCTTTCATGATATGGATGTTTTTAAATAGAGGTCTATTTTATAATAACGCAGTGTTCGCAGACTTTATACCTCTGCGGGCTTTTCGTTCTCTGCGTGCAATAATAATACTATGTGGTTTTCAAAAATGCTTTTAATTTTTCAATAGCAAATGGAATAGCTGCTTGCACTACCTCGCTCATACCAACCGCAAAATCAGCATGTTCCTTAGCCTCACAACCGAGTATATATATCTTAGGAGGCAATACGTTCAATGCTTTTGCTAACATCAATGCCCTTGTCGGATTGGTATAGTGCATATCGGCTAAAAAGGCTCGTTTTTCATGCAAAGGCATTTCATTGATATCGCTTATTGATTCTACTTCTCTAAGATATATATGCCCAGGCGATTCTCCCCATTCAACCGCATCAACCATAATGAGTAAGTCGTATCCTTCATGCAATTCTTGCACCAAGTGAATTCCTCCTATTCCAACTTCTTGAAATTTGACGCCGTTGGGAAATTCTTCTATCTTTAATTGTTTGACCAATTCCATTCCAAAAGCATCATCTTGTCTCAACTCATTTCCTATGCCAGCTATTAGAGTTTTTTTCTGACTCATTGGGATATGGGTTCAAACAAATCATCTGCAAAAGGTTCATCAAATTTCATTTCTTCATTCGCATAGATTGTTTTCACACGCCCCACTTCTTTATCCGCAGTTGAAGCATGACTATGTCTTAGTTCATGCATTCTAATACCTCCAATATTGGTAAACGTTTTGTAGCTTGTATAGGAATGACCATTGCCATAATCCAAATAATTAGCAACTAAGTCATAAGTGTCTTTATCAAAATAATACCACCATATATGATAGCCCCCTGAACTACCTGCGCCTTTTGCATATTCTACTTTTACTGAATGAACTATTTTAGATCCTTCCAAAGTATCTATACCGTCATAGGTCATTATGACACCAGGGTCGGTTAATTTAAAAGGCATAGATATTACATAATTAGACCCAAAAGAAGAGTTCCATGCTTCTTTCATAGATTTCTCATCCGATAATTCCTTGCCATCTTCATACTTCCATGCTTGCTCCCCATTATTGACAATCACATATTTTTTACCATCTCTTTCCCAAGTCATTCTAGCAGCAAAACTTGGTTTCAAACGATATTGTTGTAACTGTCTGGTGGTCCGGATTTTTTGCCCTGTAGAATCTAACTGCGTGATGTTTTTATAAAAAGAGAAATTCTTTTTGGCTGCCCATTTATCCCATCCTCCTACCTGCTCAATTGCTTTTTTAACCACTTCCCCTGCTTGGTTATTGGGCAGCCTAGTCATTGGGTGGATGGTTGGATTTGTTGCTTTTTGTTCCTGCTCTTGTTGACAACTGAGAAGACTACTAACGATTAGTAAGAAAATGCCTACTTGTAAAAATGTTTGTTTCAATATTGAAAATGCTGTTTATCGTTTATTGAAAATTAGTTTATTTATGCGAATCGCTAGTTGGACAGTGAATTCCCCCCAATCCCCAGGGCTGGTCAGTTCTAAATTTCGATTGCTTTTTCTCGCTTCCCAGCCTCCTAAAGGAGGTGCTTCCACCCGGATTTATCGGTAATCGAGAGTGGGCGGATTTCCCCTTTATGGGATTTAAGGGGCAGCGTGGATAGAACTGACCGACCCTGCCCGCTCTTACGAAGAGGGGGAGTCTCCTCCGAAACAAAAAATTTGAATCGGAGGAGACTCCCTCCCTTTTTAAGGGAGGGTTGGGGAGGGTTCATATCAAACTTTTTTCAACTAGCGAACTACACTATTTCCTCTCCTTAACAATCCCTACTTTAAAATCTCCATTTCTTTCTACAGCTACTCGATAAGTGGTTAGTTTTTGAGTGGGCTTATCTAAAGAAATACCGCTTCGTACATCATAACGGCAGCCATGCCAAGGGCAAATTAATTGATGTCCTTCGATCGTACCAAATTGCATGGGTAAAACAGAATCCAAACAAGCATTTCTTAAAGCGAATACCTTTTGATCAATTTTGCAAAGTAGTACATTTTCTCCCGCTAATTCTTTTGGATATAATTCTTTTGGATGTAGTTTATTGATATTTCCTGCCTCTGCCCAGACGGTTTCCATGATTGGAGTTAATAGTCCTACTTGACCTACTGGTACAAATCCTACCTGTCCTTTTGCTTTTCCATTTTGTTCTTGTTCAGGAGTTGCCAAATCATATAATCCTAATAATGTTTTAATCGTAAAATCACTTTCTAAATCCCTTTTTAAATTAGGGTAATGGCTATTTATTAAGCTCATCATTCTTGCCAATGCTTCTCGATGCACTAAATCAAAATATTGTAATAGACTAGTTGTCAACTCTTTTGCTTGTGGATAGGGTAGGGTTTCTGCTTCTGTTGTCAGTTGATTTAAATAGGCAAGTATTTCTTGGTATTCCTCGTCGTTATAATATACTGGATCCATATTTAAGGATTGAAGGTTTTAGGGAGAGAAGGATTGAAGGGAAGCGGAATCCTTCAAATCCCTCAATCCTTCTTCCCTTCAATCCTTATCAATGACTCGCACAATTGTGCACACAATTCTCCAACTTTACGCCATCTGTTCCATAGCAAAATTCGCAGTCTGGACCACACTCTCCATGTCCCGCTTTTTGTAAGCCACTGAACGCATCTGAAAAACGGCGACCCGCTTCTTTGTTACCCATTTCTGTTAATTGGTATAGTTTTTTATTTTTAGTTAGAAAGTCGTCTTTGACTAATTTATTTAATTGCCATTTTATATTTTCTTCCGTTGAGTTTAATAAAGGGACTACTTGTTGTAAAGTTACTTCTTCCCCAAAGCCTTCTCCCTTCATCCAATATAGCACTTGGAGGATTTCATCTTTCCAGAACAAAGCTCTTAAGGGGGATTTTTCTATGTCTTCTTTCATTTTATTTTCTTTTTTGCATTCGCCAAAAAAAGAAACAAAAAACGCTTGTCGCAAAAATCGCTTTCCCGCAAGCTATTACCCACACCCACTTTTGCGACAGGCAACTGCCACCTATATTCATTTTAATCGTGATCCTTGACTTTGACTATAAGATTTCTAATTTATAAAGGTAGCTACAAAAACAAAGTATCTCCTCGAAGATACGAAATTTCTTTAATTCCATTTGTCCCTTCTTTAATTAAGGTGCGAATGGTTTGCACTACCTGTGGTACTTTGATGGCAACCTCTTCTGTCAGATGTTCTCCTGCTACTTCTGGCCCTGGTTCTACATCTACCAGAAATACTTCTGCTGGCCATACTTTAAAGTACTGACCAATTACTAGCAAATTTTCAACAGAAATAACCCCCGTAGCAGCATCCCCGACACAAGCCTGTATTTGTTTTCTATCTGGCAAGCCTCCTAACCATTGATGAACAGTTATTTCTCCAATGGTTCTATTAGGTCGTTCAATAGCTGTTAAAAAAATAACTTGGTCACAAGGGGTTTTCATTGCTTCGAACTGTTGGACAACGGCAATAGGTCCCCAATTTAATTCATCTATTAAAACACCTTCGGGCCAATTCTGCTTCTTTAGATGAGGTAGCAAAATGGGCCCGATGGAGTGATTGCTTAGTATATGATAACCTACGGTGCCTATAAATATTTTTTTTGCACGTAGCTCAGACATTCCTGTCTGAGTCTTGGCAATTTTTTTATTTGTCATACCATTAATTACTCAGGTAAAAATGCTTGAGTTACGTTTATGTTACGTTACTCGATTCCACAAGCACAAGTCGTTACTTCTCTAGTTACTACATGGTCGGTATCTTTTGCCATGATATGCGTGGTACAAGGCATACAAGGATCAAAGCTACGAATTGCTCGTAAAATATCAATACCTTGATAGTCTTCTGGTTTATCAAATTTTTCTAAAATAGGGGTATTCAACACAGCTTCCTCATACGGACCTGGTGCGCCCCACGGCGCTCTTGGTGCAGCATTTAAAGTAGAAGGCGTAATGATTTGATAATTATTAATCACCCCTTTTTCTACGATTAAATGATGGGTTAAAAATCCTCGACCTGCCCCCCAAGCACCGAAACCGATATGTGTTCCTGTTTTAGGAATTTCATAAGGCGTACTGACTTTGGTTTCTCCTTCTCTAATTAGTTGTTGCGCCAATAACCAATTTTCCATAGCCACCATAGCAGAATAAGGGATGCAATAAGCTCTCGCCCTATTTCGCTCAAACGCATTCCAATGTTGAGGGATTTTCCACTCTAAGGTAGCAGCTGGTAAAGTATGTTTTGGCACTTGAATAATCATACTGTGCCCTGTATTCTGTAAAAACTTACTCTTAGGGGCACGTTGCGCTTTTGCTGTCAAATACATACGGGAGTATGCTCCTGCTTCCATTGGTAATCTATCCCAAGTAGGACAAGTATCCCAACTATACCGGTCTCTCCAACTTTGCTTACCTGGTTTTGGAATGGTATCCTTATTCCAAGGATGATTAGGACTCAAAGGCATGCCCAATGGGTCCGTTTTAAACCGATGTCCATCCCAATCTTCATAATAAGAATGTTCTACAAACTCTTCCATGCCCGCATTCAATTCTCTTAAGTTGGTCGTGACTACTTCACCATCTACCAAAACACCGGGCGTGGACCAACGGTCATTCCCCCATTTATCACAATTTTCAAAAGTAGCATCGTAAGAATCAGGTCGATCCCAAACACCCGTATCAGCCATCGTTGCAGGTCGTACCCCACATTGATTATAGTCTGGATTATTTTCTAAAAAGAAATCAAATACATCATCCCATATTGCCGTCACTTTTTGAGAATAATCGAAAAATTTAATTAATCGACTATAGACTTCATTTAATGTACTAATGGTAACGGTTACCGATATACCACCGGGAATAACCGATTGTGGATGCGGATATTTACCCCCTATTGCTACATATGCCTCTCTTGCTACTCTGGTCATGGACAGTGCCTCTAGATATAATTTTCCTTTTAAAGGATTGAGGTCTTTCATAATGTCCAAGACTGTGCTATAACCATGTACTGCTTTGCCTCTCGCCTTCGCATTTCCTGCTTTGTCTATTAATTCTGGATTTGTTGCTGCTACTAATTCTTCTGAATAATCTGGACCTGCCAATAAAAACAAATGCAAAGGATGGTCATATAAATATTCGATCGCTAACAAAATATTTCGCATGACAATCCCTAACGGTGGTGGTTTAATACCCAATGCCATTTCAATCGCAAGGGCAGAGGTAGTTGCATGTACGCCTCCACAGACCCCACAAGCCCGACTACTAATGTATGCCGCATCTCTCGGGTCTCTCCCTTTTAGAATGATTTCATAGCCTCTAAATAGCGTTGCCATCGAATTAGTGGAAAGCACTTTCTTTTTCTCCAAATCTACCACGCTATGGAAGGCTAATGCCCCTGCTACCCGTGTTACGGGATCATAATCTACACTTCGGATAAATCCATTTTTTGCCATTAGGTCTTTGAGCTTATCTTGCTCGATGCCCAAATCCACTACCTTATATTCATAAGGGTCATTGACTCCTTCTTTCAGATAAGCATTTCCGTCTTCGTCAAATGCAATTGGTAAATTTTTAAAACACATATTTGGTGGTTAGTGATTGGTATTTGGAGAGGTGTAGTTTCCGTTGTACCAAAATTTTCTTTAATATTATTGATTCTTTGACAAATCACGTAAAACCCTTGTTTCCTGAAATGGACATCGAGACCATTTCAGGAAAGGAATCACGGGATATGTCAAAGAACCATATTATTTTTGTTCACGCAGAGCTCGTAGAGAAATTATAAAGTAAACCTCTGCGAACTTAACGTGCAAATATTTAAACCAGTTTCAACACCTTAGCAATCGCCACTAAATGTCCATCTACAGAAGATAAGCCGCCATGCAATTGGCTCAACGCGCCATTGATGGTTTCTAGTTTTCCAGCTAATGGTTGACTATCATCCGCCACTTTTTGCAAGCCACCTGCTAGTTGTTCTAAATGATTTCCTGCTCGTCTTAGAGCGATGATGATTAAAATCAAGTAGAGGACTAAAACGACGACGACAAGTCCGACGATGATTAAAGTTGCTGGTAATAATATAGATGCGCTCACTTGTTTAATTTTAAATGTTGAATGAATGAATTTTGAATGAGGTTAGACTCTAATTCAATTTCGCAGCCCGACCGCCTAGTGCGCCTTTGACAGTTTCTGCATGTTCGTTAATATTTCCTGCTACTTCCAAAATTCCTGAGGCTACCCCGATGGTGTCATCTAAGGCTTTGATATGTTCTGTGTTTCCTGCAATCCCTAAACCAGCTTCCAACATTTCTTTAAAATAACGTTCAATATTGCGAGAGGCAACCCAAGTACGATGTAACAAATAGACAATATAGGGTAACAGCAGAACGGTCACGATTAGTAAAATTGTCCATAGTGTGAATACTGCTTGTGGCATGGTAATTACTGATTATTAATTGATTAATTAATCCGATTTATGAGCTGTGAGTTTTCTATTTTGTGTCTACTTGGAAAACTCGTTCACCCGCAACTCGAATTAATTATACTTTTCTTGCTTAACTACCGCATTAATAGCCCCCACCAAATGGTCATCCACAACCTTTAATCCACCAGCGGTATTGGTCAATGTTTCGTTGAGTTTGGTGACTTCCGTTGGTAAATGACCTGTTTCTGTTTCGATAGCTCGTAAGCCTAATCGGAGTTTGGCTAAATAACTATCTCCAGCACCACCAATACTATTTAATAAAGCGATGATGCTTCTTAAATATTTGACTAGTACGAATACTAAAAGTAGTACTGCCAAAATAGTAAGTATCATTAATAAAGTGTACATATTCTTTTATTGTCTGATGGTTTGATACCTTGATTGTCAAACAATCATTTCTTTAGAATACAATCAGGGCAACCAGGGCATCCTTCCGTATGATTCTTAATGGCCTCTGCGCCGCCAACTATATTGACTGCTGTATCATAAATCTGACTCACTACTTTATTAGTTGTAGCTAAAAACAAAGGAATTTGAATGGTATTATTTGCTACCATTTTTCCTTGCGTCCAGATTTTACTAGCGGCTACATCTATCTCTTTGGCTGTATTATTAATGCGGCTTAGTAAGAAAGCCACTACGCCGATGACTACTAAACCGATAACTAGAGAAATAATCCAGATTGTTGCTATTGCACCCATTGTTTTAATTTTGAATAACTGAATTTTGAAGGGCTATTTTCCATCCACCTCATGCATCGCTTCAACTACCATACCTGCATGTGTCTCGATTGCCTTTGCTCCATCTAAAATATCACAGGCAACTTCATTTGTGGTTTCTAATCCCCAAACACTATTTGTGTTTGAGCGGATTTGCTCTACGATCCTCAAGGCGGCAGTAGCTAATCTTAGAATTCTTCTAGCAGCCATCCAAACTAATATTAATAAAGCTGCTGCGGCAATTATTAATATAGTGGCAACACCTAGCCATAAATAAAACTGATTATATATTGTATCGTCCATTTTTTTTGTGACTAATGACTAATGAATAGTTTTCTCCAATCACTTAATTTTCAACTGTCCATTTTCCTTCTTCTTCCAATCCATTTTATGTTCCAATATATTTCCGTGTGTTGATTCTTTAGGTTTGGGGCTATTTCTAAATTGTAATTTTTCGTAAGCAAAGTGGGCTACTTTTTGTAAGAAACCAGGTTCCTCAACATGTCCCCAGCCTGAAGGCACTTTTCCTTCTTTATTCCATTTTGCGGTTCTATTCTGATAGTTTTGGGTCATCTTGCGCAAATTGCCAACTATAGAACCTGTTACTCTAGAAATATTAGAAGAGACAATAGTCCCAGGAGGGGTCGCATAAAAAGGAGCGAAACTATCAGGAAATCCAGGCATCGTACAACCAATACAAGGTGCTCCTACATTCATACATCCACCTCTACCTCCAATTGCCCCTCGTTTATTAATGTTGCATTGAACAACTGGTCCCCAGCATCCAACTTCTACCAAACATTCTTTATCTCCATATTCTTCGGCAAATTCTCCTTCTTCATAAAAACCAGCACGCGTACACCCCCTATGTACAGTTTCATCAAACAACCAAGCAGGTCGTCCTAGTTCATCAAATTCAGGTAGTGGACCTAAGCCATGAAGGAATAATAAAACCGCTGCGATGGTCTCTGTCATATTATCCCCCTGTGGAGCACATCCAGGAATATTTACAACGGGCAAACCCAATGCACTTCTATAATCTTCTCCTAAGAAATCCATCAAGCCACAAGAATTTGTTGGATTTCCTGCTGCTGCAGGAATACCGCCCCAAGTGGCGCAAGTCCCTACCGCAATCATAGCAGCAGCATGTTTAGACATCCGAGAAATCCAACTAGAAGAAGGAATTGGTTGCGGGTCGCCATTTTCATCTTCATCAGCCCCTAAACCAGACCAATATCCACCAGTAGCTCCCGCCAAGCTTTCATCCATGATAGAGCCTTCTGCAATGACCACAAAAGGAGCTCCTAGTTTTCCTGCTGCCGCTAAACGGAAGGGTTCTATAAATTTCTCGCCTGCTACGACCGATAAAACAGGGTGGTGTAATACAATTTTAGGCGCACCAGGTATTACCCCACGTAACAAATCCTCCACGGAAGGAGAAGTAGCTCCAACAATGGCTATGGAACAACCATCACAACTTCCACCGGCTACCCAGAAAGCATGTACCTCCTCAATATTGGTCGGTAGTAATGCTCCCATGTCATTTAATGCTGCCATAATTATATTTTATAAAATCAATTTTTTCCAAATTTAAGGCAATATATATGCCTTTTAACACAAATCTAAATTTTGGCATGGATTCAAGCTAGAAAACATTTTCTAAAGCCTAATTATATAGTAATTATTAGATCTTGTCTGGAAGATAGATAGTTTTAGAAAAAATTTTCTAATACTTTTTTCAATCAGTGTACAAAATAAAATTTTTTGAATCCCTACATTTGGCAAACCCTTTTTAGAAATTTTTTTCTAATTACTTATCCTTGCAAAACCATTCATTATGAGAAAATCTAACGTATTACTAGTAATATTTTTCTTATTAATAGCCTTCCAAAGTACCACGCTCGATGCACAAAGCGATGCAGATTCCATCCGATTATCTATTGACATTGATGAAGTAGTTGTGTCCGCTACTAGATCGGAGACAGCAGTAGCTGATTTACCCTTGACCATAGGCATTATTTCTAAAAATCAAATAGAAGAAGAAATGCCGCTTACACCTGTTGAAACACTAAAATACGAACCTGGGGTAGTTCGGCAAAGCGACGGTGGTTTAGTTAGCACACCTATTATAAGAGGATTATCCAGAGAGCGAGCACCCGTATTAATTGACGGAAATCCATTTGTCGGTGGTAGGATACGTACTTTTAGTTTAATTGACCCTTTTCAGATTGAACGAATGGAAGTAGTGAAAGGGCCTGCCTCCGCCTTTTGGGGGAGCGATGCAGTGGGTGGCTTGGTGAATATTATTACTAGAAAAGCAGAATCTGGTTATAATAAGGATTTCAAATTAGGAGCTAGTTTATATGGTGGATTTCAAACAGTCAATAATCATTTAAGAGGAAGAGCAGAATTAGAGGGACGAGGAAATGGAATTGACTTTCTAATAGGAGTCGGAGGTAGAAATGCGGATAATATAACCGATGGTAATGGAAACGAAATTTTAAATAGTCAATTTGAATCAACCAATGTAGATTTCAATGTAGGTTTTTCTGCAAGTGAAAAAGAGCGATTTGAGATAAGCGGGAAAGTTTTTACAAATGATAATGTAGGTTTTCCGGGTGGCTTAGGTGCGCCTGGGCCTCCTAGAATTATTAGACGATTTGCACCAGATAAGCAGAAGGCACTTAATATGTCTTATGATAAAAAAGAAGTGTCTGATAAAATTGCATCAGTAGGGGTTCGGTTTTTTTATAAAGAACAAAACTTAGATATAGACCAGTTTACGAATATCTTTTTCCCAATGACCACTAACGTGAATCGGGAAATTCATCCGATGCTGGATGTGGACGTTCCGAATTTTGGTGGAAAAGCCTTTCTTTCTTTTAATCAAAAAAAGAGAAACAAATTAACGGTTGGAGTTGATTATATTAATGAGCATCGAATTGGTACCCATCGAGATTTGACCATTAAGATCATGAATCCTATGGGGGTGCAAGTGAATGAAATTAATCGCCCCTTCACCCAAATACAGCCTGATAGTTACTATAAAGGTTTAGGACTTTTTGTAATTGAAGAAATGCACTTTGGTGATAAAATAGATGCCTTAATTGCGTTGCGCTATGATAATGTCAAAACTAGTATTGAAGATGGTCCATTTGATATTCCTGCGATTGCGGAAATTTATAATGATGATAATAGAGAAGATAATGACAATGCCATTTCTGGGAATTTAGGTGTAAAATACAAAGCTACCGAAACCTTTAGCTTATCGCTTAACTTAGCTAATTCTTTTAGAGGAACAGATTTATTTTCAAAATATCATTTTACAGCAGTGGGGGCTGGGTTCTTAGTTCCTAATCCTAATTTAGATCCAGAACGAGGCGTGTTTTATGAAGTGGGTGCAAAGTTCAACAATAAGAAAATAGTAGCAGGGCTGAATTTTTATCAGAATAAATTGAATGATTTATTTGTACAACAATCCTTGACCTTTAATGATGCCCCGTCCATTCAATTTCAGAATATTGGAGAAGCTACTATAACTGGGGTGGAGTGGAGTGTCAAAGCAAAATTAGGAACTTTATCTCATGTCTTTTTCAATGGTTCATTAGTAAAAGGAAATAATGATATAACGGATAATCCACTGTCTGAAATACCTGCCTTACAGAATGTAGCAGGCATCCATTTCAGAGATCGAGATAATAAATTCTTTCTACAAGCAGACGCTTTATTGGTGAGTGAACAAACAGATAGCGCACCTAATGAGCAAGAAACCCCCGGTTATACGGTTATAAATGTAAATACAGGGTTAAATTTACACCAATTGATTGATAATTTTCCATATACTAAATTGATGATTGGAGCAACCAATTTGACAGACAAGGCTTATCGTAGTCATGTTTCCAGAGGAGCACCAGGTAATCAAAATGTGTTTTTGGAAGCTGGGCGTAGTATTAATCTTGGGTTTGTTACTCGATTTGGTGCGGCGGTGCACTAAGTCAGTTAGAGTATGTCTAAATTTCTATCGGCTGTAAACCAATATTTTATGAACCTGACTTTGAAAAAATGAGTTTGCTTAGCCCGCTAAACGCACTAATTTTTTCTTCGCCAGAACCACAAACTATTGATTTTCAACTCGAAATAAATTTTAGACATGCTCTTAAAATCAAAATTGAAATGAAAATGCTAAACCATCTATACCAAAATCAACCATTTTTTAATTTTGATTTTAATTTACATTTTAATTGAATACCTGGCATATCCACATAAAAGGGCAAGTACAAGGGGTTGGATTCCGACCCTTTGTTAGTTTATTAGCGCAGCAATATCAATTAAAAGGTTGGGTAAATAATAAGGTGGATGGCGTGCATATTGAATGTAATGCAACAGAGAATATAGTCAATAGTTTTTTAGAAACGCTTCTCAAAAATGCGCCAGGTTTATCAAGAATCACTTCTTATGAAATCCGCCAAATTCCACAATACAATTATACTGTATTCGAAATAAAGCATAGTCAAGCCACTGGTGTTCCCAACCTTCTAATTACCCCAGATGCGGCAATTTGTGCGGATTGCACTAAGGAATTATTGGACGCTACCAATCGAAGAAAAAATTATCCTTTTATAACTTGTACTAATTGTGGCCCGCGCTATTCTATTATACAAGAACTTCCATATGACCGTCCTAGAACAACGATGGATGATTTTCTAATGTGCTCCTCTTGTAATCAAGAATATCAGAATGCATTGAATCGGCGGTTTCATTCACAGACTAATTCATGTTCGGAATGTGCTATTGAGTTGACTTTATACGAATGTAAGGACGGAGCAGCTGTCCAAATAAATTCCTCGAGCGTCATTGACACTATCGTACAACTTTGGCAAGAAGGAAAAATAGTAGCTATCAAAGGTGTTGGTGGCTATTTGCTTACTGGCGATGCAGGTAATGAAAAGGTTGTGAAGGAGTTGAGAAAACGGAAACACCGTCTATCTAAGCCTTTTGCGATTATGTTTCCAAATTTGGAAATGATAGAACAGGTATTAGCAATGGGAAAAGAGGAGAGGAGTTTATTGCTAAGTTCGGCTGCACCGATTGTTTTATTACAACGGACAGAAGCATCAAATACTTTTAACGTGTCCGAAAGGGTAGCGTCATCCATTGCACCTAAATTAAATCAAGTTGGTGCTATGCTCCCCTATACACCGCTCTATCAATTGTTATTGAATTTTTTTGATAAACCTATCGTTGCCACTAGCGGAAATATAAGTAATAGTCCAATTATTTTTGATGATAAGAAAGCTTTAAAAGACCTTTCTTCGCTAGCCGATTTTATTCTGATAAATAATAGGAAAATTGTTGTTCCACAAGATGATAGCGTTGTGAAATTCACTCCTTTTAAACGACATAAAATTATTCTTCGTAGATCAAGGGGGTATGCTCCGACTTATATTCAACAAGGCCTGAGAATATCTGATACAACCCAAGTAGCGATGGGGGCGATGCTCAAAAGTACTTTTACTTTAGCTCACCAAGGCAATGTTTTTATTAGTCAATATTTAGGAGATTTAGAACATTTTGATACACTGGAAAATTATCAACGAACGGTAAAGCACTTCTTGCATTTATTCCAGACACAACCCAAAGTTATCCTATTAGACCAGCATCCTCAATATGTGTCTAGTATCTATGGCAAGGAATTAGCAGAGGCCATTCAACTTCCAACTATTTCTATTCCTCATCACGAGGCGCATTTTGCGGCTATATTAGGGGAACACAATTTGGTAGATAACGCAACCCCTATTTTAGGAGTCATTTGGGATGGTACAGGTTATGGGAAGGATGGGCATATTTGGGGGGGGGAGTTTTTTGTTTATAAGAATCATCAATTTTATCGAAAATATCATTTAGAATATGTCCCTTTTATTGCAGGGAATAAAATGCCCAAAGAGCCTAGAATTTCTGCCTTATCTTTTTGTTGGGATATACCCAATGCACTGCCTATATTAAAAGAAAAATTCACCTCAACGGAATGGGGGATTTATAACCAACTATTAGCAAAAGATATTTCCTTAAAAACCTCAAGTATAGGCAGATTATTTGACGCAGTTGCTTCTATTTTGGGTATATTGGATAAACAGACCTATGAAGGGGAAGCAGCTATATTATTAGAAACGAATGCAACAACTTATTTTCAAGAAAATGGATTCGAGTTTGTTTATTCTTCTTTTGATAAAAATAAACTTAACTTTAGCTATACTAGGAAACAGTTAATTTCCTTACTATTGGCTGATTTGGCAGCGGGAAAATCTACCCCCTATATCGCTGCCCATTTTCATTTTTGGTTGATTGGTTATATTGAACAAGTAGCCATTACCCAAGGAACACATCAAATAGCTTTTAGTGGAGGGGTATTTCAAAATGGACTGCTGGTAGATTTATTAATTCATCATTTGGGAACTTCTTGTGATTTATACTTTCATCAAGAATTATCTCCTAATGATGAGAATGTTTCTTTTGGGCAGTTGGTTTGGTGGGAAATACAAAACGTAGCAGCTACAGTGTGAGTAGAATATATTTTGCACGCAGAGTCCACAGAGCTCGCGGAGATTATTACACAAAGTATACTGCGGACGGGATAAATTACCGAAAATGCTTGAATCGTTTATTTGTTTAACTGTTGAGTCCACGCTAAAAAGTCATTTTGAGCGAGATATGCCAAATTTTTAAAATTTGGCATATCTATATTTTGCTGAAAATCAAAATTTTACAAAAAAAACATTTAATGTAATTATTTCGATATTTCATTAAAACAGACTTTTTAGAGTGGACTCTATGTTTAATCGTTTACAAGCTATACTTGGATAAACAGTTCAACAAATAAACCGTATTGGAAAATCACTTTTTTACACCGTTTCGAGTATAGATACCGATTGGAGGAGATAATAGTATATTTACAACACACTTTTCATTCCCTTTACAAAAGCCTCATTAGCCTCCCGATTCCCGATTGTCACCCGCACACAATCAGGTGCGCCAAATCCAGCAACAGGCCGAACCATTACGCCTTCTTGCAGCATGGCATCTTCAAATTCAAAAGCATCCATAGGAGGTTTAATCAAAATGAAATTGGCTTGGGTTGTCCAATGAGGGATGCCTAATTGTTCTAATTGCTGATACAGATATTCTTTTTCTGTATGCACTAGTTGGACTGTTTGTTTAATAAAGGCATCATCTTGTAAAGCAGCGGTAGCAGCGGCTAAACTCAACGCATTAATCATAAAGGGAATCCGCAATTGCTGTAAATAGGTAGCGATTTCAACAGTCGAATAAGAATACCCGATTCGAAGTCCCGCTAGGCCATAGGCTTTAGAGAAACTGTTGACCGCTATTACATTTTTTCCTTCTTGTATATAGGGTAAGGGTCGGACATAATCCTCCGCATCTGCAAATTGATAGTACACCTCATCGAATACGAGAATTACATGATCTGGCAAATGATGGATTAACTGATCAATTTGTGATTTGGGGAAGTGAGTACCTGTTGGGTTATTTGGGCTGGTGATAAATAGGAGTCTAGTACGCTCATTAATGGCCTTTAAAATACCTTCGACATTCAACTGAAAATGATCGCCTACCAAAGGAATATCTATAGCTGTTGCGCCTAGTTTTTTAGGGAAACTTCTGTAAGGACCAAAGGCGGGATTGCTATAAATACATTCAGAGCCTTCTTGTAAGAACCCTCGCATGATTAATTCCAAGTTGGCAACTCCACTATTGGTGGAAATGAACTGCTCGGGAACTAACGCACCCTGATAAAATTCGGATAAGGCCTCTCGAAAACGTTGATCGGTACGATCTGGATACTCGTGTATCTGGGACAATTTAGATTGGATGGCCGCCATTGCTTTTGGAGAAGCCCCAATCGGATTTTCATTAGAGCTTAACTTATAAATCTTCCTCCCATTGGTCAATACCTCTGATTTGGATTTTCCTCCTTTATAATTGGATGGTTTCTTTAGATATGATTTAAATGGTAATGGCATGTTGATTAGGTGTTATGGTTATTTGGTTGAGATTGGTTAATAAATAAAGAATCGCCTGTTGAATGGTGAACTCCCCCAACCCCCTCTTAAAAAAGAGGGGGAGTCTCCTCCGTTACCAATATTTCCGTTTCGGAGGAAACTCCCTCCCTTCAAAGGGAGGGCTGGGGTGGGTTTATTATCTAATTGAAATACTTTTTGTTTAACTATCAATTCCCATTATCAATCAACTTCAACCCCTCCCCAATTAACTCAGCCACCGCAGGATCCGTTTGTAAAACCTCCAATGCTTCTTTTAAAGCGGCAGTCGAACTAGGCGGAAGAGTAGCACTAGCTTCATAAAGTTCAAGCAATAATAACCATTCTTTGGGATAGTGGGTCAATACGTTATCAATTAGTGGTGGTAGGGCAGTAGTAGGTAGTTTCTTTTCTCTGATTGACCGAACGGCTTGATAAAGCGATTCTAGTTGAACTTGTTCGACAGTTTTGTCAATAGCCTTATCAGCACTTGACAAGGTATGTTCCATTAAATCAAAAGAAGAATTATCAGCAGGACCAGCAAAAGCTGCGACTACTTTTTTCCCTACGGCTAAATGATAGATTCCCCAATCTGGATGAAATAATATTTCTGCGCCGTGTTTGACGGTACAATCTTTGAACGTTATTAATAAGATTTTTCCTTGTAAATTACGAGTGCCGGTAATGACTTGTCCCTCTACCTGAATGCCTCCTTCATATTCTAATTGTATGCGCTTTCCTTCATAAATATCGTAGGCATCCAAGTCTCTTGGGTACATATCCTCTATGGCTAAATTGATCCCTTTTAGTTTTCCGATAGGAGAACCAAAACCATCTGGATGTAAAGCAGTACCATGTCCGATCAATTCTTTTTCTCGATATGCTAAGGCGGTTGGTCCAGTCGTTTGTATAAAAGAAACTTTGCCTTTTTCATTTTGTAAGACCCTGGTGAAAATACCAGAAATTTGCAACCCTGTACTCAATTCAATAGTCCCTAATTGTTTGGAAGCGATCAGTTTTTGTAAGCCACTGAGTCCTCCATTACGCAATGCCATGGTGTTCGCAAATTCTTCTAAGATCAAACTTAAATGCGCAAAGTCTGGCGTGACATATAGTTGCGGTTGCGGTTGGGTAATATCGAACGCTTGGTAAGCAGCGGTAATATCGTAAGGAAGTTTTTTTACTTCGGTGGACATGCACCACTTGCTTTCTCCAATGGAAGATAACAAACCAGCTCCGTAAATTTTTGGATGCTCTAAGGTGCCAATTAAGCCATATTCAACCGTCCACCAATGTAAGTTGCGGATGAGTGCCATTTCTGATGGCGGCCCCATATTCTTTTGTAAAAAGTTTACTTGTTCTTCTGCTTGTTGAATGTCTTTTTCTGGCGTCCCTTCTTGCTCTTTTAACTGCGATAATAATCGGACGGCTTCATATAATTCATAATCTCGTTCAGAGGAAATGGCCTTACAACCAATTTCGCCAAATCTTCGCAAGTACTCAGCATATTCCGGATTAGCAATAATAGGGGCATGACCTGCCGACTCATGTATGATGTCAGGGGCTGGGGTATAGACAATATTTTCTAGTTGACGAATATCGGAAGCAATGACTAATACATTATAAGCCTGAAATTCCATAAAGGCAGCAGGCGGAATAAAACCATCCACAGCCACCGCCGCCCAACCAATCTCTTCTAAAATGCGATTCATCCCATACATACTAGGAATTTGTTCGGTTGAAATGCCCGTTTTGTCTAATCCTTCCATATAAGACCCGTGTGCTACTTTACTCAAATATTCCACATTTCTCCGCATCACATATCTCCACACGGCTTGATTGATCGGACTATAGCGTTCGTAATTTTGTGGATGTACATATTGAAATAAATGCTTGGGGAGTTTGTCTAGAACGGGATTGGTGGGTATGTTGGAAGCTGTCATAATTTGGATGGTTAGGAAAGGACTAGGACAAAATTGTATAGATTTTTTACCATATGAATAGCTTTGAGAACTTCGTGAGAGGGGGATGAGAAGAAGCAAAAGTTCTTAAAGCCAATAAGTTTTAAGAACTTCTGCTCTTCTTTTATGCCAACTCACCAAGTTCTCAAAACAAGTAATCAGAGTTTGAGCCGCTGAGCACTTTCTATCTAAAGATACGGAATTTACCAGCAAGTTCAAAGAAGCTATCGCTCCATCAGCACCAATCGCCCTTCTACTAATTGCTCTCCATTTTGGACTTGATAAAAATAAATACCATTGTTTAAAAAAGAAAGATTGAGTTGATGTTCTAAGGGTTCTCCAAGATCAGCGGACCACTGCGTATCGTAAACTAAGCGACCCATTGGATCAAAAATGGACAATTGTAAATCTGAGGCAATAGGGTATTTCGTAAAGACTTGCACTCTACCCGTAACGGTGGGATTGGGGTATAGGCTAATCATTTCTGGTTCAGCAGGGAAGTTGAGCGATACTTGATTCGAGTAGTCATAGGCTTCATCATTCCGTATCACTTTGATTCTATAAAAATTTCTGCCATTGATCGGTGCTACATCTTCAAAAGCGTGCGCACCCAATCCATTCGCTGGAATAGAACCAATCGTTTCAAATCGAAAATCTTCTGTCCTTTGAATATCAAAACGGGACACATTCGTAGCTTGTGCCAATTCCCAATTCAATACAATGCTTTTATCAGAACCCATCGCTGCTAAGTTGGCTACCTCAAAAAAAGCAGGTTCGCAGAATGGATACACTTCCAATTCATCAAAGGAAGATAAGCCATTTGCATCGCTCACTTCTAAACGGAAGCGATACCAAAAAACTTCTGATGTTCCACAGTCTGTTGGTTCAATAATTACAAAGGGACTAGTTTCTGATTTGGGTGGTTCTTCATGGTAGTGGGTATTATGGTGGAAAAAGATTTGCCAATTGTAATGGAGCGCTTCCTCCGTATGTTCCACATCTTGAACCTCTGCTTGTAATTGCAAATAATTTAAATCTGTACTACCATAAAAGCTGCCACCGATAGGGTTCGTAATCGCCACTTTTGGAGGGGTGTTATTTAAAGAAACAATGACGGATTGTTCATCTGCCAAGCCATCACTATTCGTTACCGTAAGGGTCACCTCAAAGGAAGCAGGTGCATCACTACTGCTAGTAAAAGTATGCGTAGGATTGCGTTCTTCGCTGCTTGATCCATCGCCAAAATTCCAAGCATATTGAAGGTCCAAATTGGAAGGATCATAGGAGGCATCTGCATTGAACTCCACCGTTAAAGGGCTACCACCAAATTGTTGGTTGATCCGCAAAGCTGCAATGGGCGGGACCGATCCACCATAACAAATTTTATTGATGGAGTGGGTATTATAGTGTACGTAATACATACAGCCATCCGTTGGGTGCATCTCCACATCCACTAGTCCCGTATCTCTATCCATGAATTCTCGAATGGCGATCAACTTATTATTCTCATCGAATTCAAAGGTTTTTATCCAACCACTAAAGTCCGATACAAATAATTGATCCTTGAATTCATCTGGGAAAGTACCTCCTTCGTAATATACGCCGGGCATACTAGAGAATCCATCGAATTCTCCATTCTCCGTTTGGATGGTAGATTCTTCCAAGTGAATAGAAACGGCTTTACCAATAGAATCAAAACTGGGAACCATTGCCCGAGTGGGCTGATTCCAAAGTACATTACTCCAAGAAATAAGGGGTCGTTGATGAACGAATTGGGGAATGTCTTTTGGGATAGCTTCTACTGGTACACAGGGATTTGGAAAGAAATAATCCGCTTCCTGGTTTTCTTCTACTAATAAATCTTGGTAATGATAGAAAGGGGTTTCACAATTTAATCTGGCGGCCTGTTCATTAGGGGCATCGTAGTTAATGACCTTATTGGGCCAATAATCCCAACCCCACCAATAGCCTTCATACAGCGGCCATCCAAAATTTTGACCACCACTTTCCACTCTATTTAATTCCTCCCACCAACCAGAACCAACATCGCCTAAAAATAGCGTACCGGGTTGTCCAGCCATCGGATTATGACTACCAGACCCCGGTTGTAAAATAAACCGAAAGGGGTTCCTAAGTCCCAATGCCCATACCTTCGATTTGGGTGCATTGGGTTGGGCACTATTATAAAATGGATTGCTAGGAATGCCTTCCCCTGTTGCTGGATGGATACGGATAATTTTTCCTGCCAAGTTATCAATCATTTGAGATCGAAAGGCGCCGACATTATCTTTTTCTCTAAGTATCCCATCCGCTAAAGCTTGTTGAAAATAAGTATGCTCGGAGCTACCAAAATCAGCCGCTTGAAAGCTACCCGCATCCCCACAAGAGGCTAATAAAGTGCCATCTTCTCCAAACAATAAAGTACCTAACCCATGCGAACTCATTAAAATGGGAAAGCTCAAGTCGGATGCATCTTTGCCTAATAAGATTTTTCTGCTATCAGGGAGGGTACTCTGAAAATTAGTGGCGGGGTCCGCTTGGTATCTAGTAATACGTCCAATCGTTGCTTGCTTTTCTATCGTAAAAGTTGGATCATAAGCAGGCGTACCAAAGGTGAGTAAGTGATGCCGATCGACGGTATATAACAGGTAATAATAGCCATTGGATAGAAAATTGGGATCGAGGGCAATACTCACTAAACCATGATCGCTATCGCCTACCACTTCTTCGGAAATGTCAAGTAAAGGAGTCGGTAGTAAATTCCCCAAGGTGTCTAAGACCAAGACGACTCCTCTTTTTAAAGTAATATACCCCGCACCATTTTCGTCAAATCGCAAACTCGTAGGATGGAGGATTTGCCCACTGCCCACTACTTTTATATTATTGAACGCTTCTTTTAAATAGTGGATTTGGGAAAAGCTATTGGCGGTGATAAAGCATATAATAATAATGGCTAAAAAGTGTTTTCTTGACATGCTTTAGTGTTATTCCTAATGATCTTTGACAATTCTCACGAAATGGAGGCAATTAGCAAATCAGATTGGCATCGAGCCAATCTGATTTGCACAAGGTTTTCCAAAGGGGCAGGTCAGGCAAAGCCTGACCTGCCCCTTTGGAAAACCTTGTTTCCCTGAAATGGACTCGATGTCCATTTCAGGGAAGGTATCACGGGATTTGTTAAAGATCTTGCCTTATATTATTCATTCAATGTACTTCTTTAACTAAGTTCAAACTTACAATAAATCCCGTTGTTTTCCCTCGTTTATTGCATTAAGCCGTTTTAATACTACAGCCAATCGCCTTCGTCTTAGCAGGACTTGGTTCTTTCCCTTCCTCAATCGCCTGAATGGCATTTTCAAGAAATTTTTCCTTCACACCGTCTTCATTTCTAGCACTATTGTCAATCGCCCCATGATAGCGAACGATCAAATCTTTATCTACTAAAAATACCTCAGGTGTCCGTGTAGCGCCATATTGAGGGTATATTTCTTGACCGTCATCAAACAGGTATAAAAAATTAAAGTCCTTTTCCTTGGCGTACGATTGCATCGCTTCAAAGCTATCCCCGGGCTTTACGGCAGGATCATTTGGCTGAATGGCCACAACGGGATACCCTTTTCCTCCATAAGCCTCTTGTAAAGCAATGATTCGTTGTTCGTTCATTTTGGCAACTGGACAGGTGTTACAGGTGAATATAACAATATAGCCTTTGGGCGCATCCCCGTTCGCATCTTTAATCGTTTGGAAAGAGTGCATTTGACCATCAATTCCTTTTAATTGGAATTCAGGGGCTTTGTCTCCTACACCAACCCCATTTTTTAGAGCTACGGTTTTGGCAGCGGCTTTTTGGGATGTTGTAGTGGTTGCTTGTGCAGTTGACTGATTATCAGCGGTTTTTGAAGCACTGTTACAAGCAAAAAGAGCTACTGTACAAATAGCTACTAATAGATTTTTCATGATATTGAATTTTTAGAGAATGTATCGTAAGTCAAATGTAGAAAATTGAAATGGAACGTTTGCGTTACTACTAAAAACTGTAAATCAAACGATTTTAGGATTATTTTGTTTTAGGGGATGGTTTGTCTATCTTGGTTTGGATTTAAAAATGATGGCTATACCCAAGCCCCCGATTGACCATGCCGATGGAAGGTATACTGCGAACGGGGTAAAATTATAAAAGTGAACTAATTGTTTATTTGTGTAACTGTTTATTCGTTTACAAGCTATACTTAGATAAACAGTTCAACAAATAAACAATTAAACAGTATTGTAAAATCACTTTTTTATCCCGTTCCAAGTATAA
>CALJIQ010000324.1 GCA_937973995.1 uncultured Saprospiraceae bacterium | reverse complement strand
GCAAACGCTAATCTTAAAAGAGGAGGGGAACACCTATCGATAAAGGATTACTTTTATCGAAGGGATACTCCCCCTCTTTTTAAGAGGGGGTTGGGGGGAGTTCATTATTATGTGCCCTAATATGGTAAAAATTCAAAGTCTTTAATCAATATGAAAAACACAATATCCATCCTCCTAATTGCAGGTATTCTAGTACTCGTAAACTTATTGTCGAAGCGATTTTTTTATCGCATGGACTTAACAGAAAACAAGGAATACACCTTAAGCGAGGCGACCAAAGATATTATACAAAACTTGGAAGACCCCGTAACCATATCTGCTTATTTCTCTACGGAAATGCCACAGCAAATGGAGAAAATCAAAGAAGATTTTCAAGAGATGTTGTTTGAGTATTCCACCCTATCTAAAGGGATGATTGATTATGAATTTATTGATCCAGGAGAAAGTCCAGAGGGAGAACAAGAAGCACAACAAAGCGGTATCCAACCGCTCATGGTACAAGTGCGGGAGAAGGATCAATCCAAACAACAACGGGTATATTTAGGGGCGGTTGTTAAAATGGGAGAACAGCAAGACATCATTCCTGTATTAGTAGCTGGTTCAGGAATGGAATATACCTTGTCCACTAGCATCAAGAAAATGTCGGTCATTGAGAAGCCAAGCATTGGGTTGGTGCAAGGACATGGAGAGCCTTCTCTATCGGAATTGCAAATGGCGTATCAGCAACTATCCATTTTGTACAATGTGCAAAATGTGGATTTGAATGAACCCATTCCGAGTACGATGAAGGCCATTGCGGTAATCGCCCCAAAGGATTCTTTTCCTCCTAATCACCTAGCCAATTTAACGGCTTATCACGATCAAGGGGGGAGTATTTTGGCAGCCGTTAATCGGGTGAATGGGGATTTACAATCTTCACAAGGGTCTGCTGTAACTACGGGTTTAGAAACGTGGTTAGCGAGTAAAGGAGTGGAAGTAGAAGGTAGTTTTTTAGTAGATGCCTCTTGTGGTAGTGTAACGGTTCAGCAACGACAAGGCCCCTTCTTAATGAATACCCCTATTAGTTTTCCTTTTTTACCGACGATGCAAGATTTTCCAGAACATCCTATTACCCAAGGCCTAGATCAAATCATGTTTCCCTTTGCCAGCCCTGTGAAATATTTGGGAGATAGCACGAGCAGTTTTACGCCCATTATCACTTCTTCTGAGCAGTCAGGGATCATACAAGTACCTACTTACTTTGATATACAAAAAAAATGGACCGCAGCGGATTTACCGCTTTCTAAAATAAATCTAGCGGGGGTGTTGACGAATAATACGACGGGGGCTAAATTGGTCGTCATCGGAGATGGAGACTTTCCAGTAAGTCAACAAGGCAGGGGACAGAACAATGATAATGTCAGTCTCTTAGTCAATGGAATTGACTTTTTATCTGACGATACAGGACTCATCGCCTTACGAACAAAAGGGGTAGCTTCTCGTCCAATCAAAACAGAATTTCTAGGAGATGAAAATGCCAGCAAACGCAATTTTTGGAAGTATTTTAATTTCGGTTTTCCCTTATTATTAGTTGCCATTTATGGGATTGTACGATCTACGATCCAACGCAGAAAGCGAATGCAGCGGATGCAGGAGAATTACGTGTGAGCGGGTTGCGAGTTGCGGGTGAACGAGTTTCCAACACCTATTTGAAGGCGTTATAGCTTATGGCTTTTTTCGTCTAAAGCAACCACAAAACCAAAACACCATAATACCACAAAACCACAATACCTTTCATTCATGAACAATAAAACCCTACTCATCATTTTTGTAGCGCTCTTAGCAGCATGGGGCTTATCCCAAATGAATTCGGGAAAGCGAAATCGGAGTTTCAATACGGATTTAATTAAAATTGATACGGCAGCGGTGACGACGATTAATTTATATCCAAAGAGCGATGAACAAAAAGAAATTACCTTAAGCAAGGAAAATGGGATATGGGTTGCTACCCAAGGTCCTGTTACAACCAAAGCGAATCAAAGTGCAGTGCAGTCTTTATTGGGCAATCTGAATTTGATAAAAACAAAAAGAGTTGCCGCCAAGAAGCCTGAAAAATGGAAAGACTATGAAGTAGGAGAAACAACAGGTTCTAGAGTAAAAGTATTTGCAGGTAGTGAGCTAGTAGAAGATTTTATCGTAGGGCGTTTTAGTTTTAATCAGCAAACTCGATCAGGTTTATCCTTTGTCAGATTGACCCAAGCAGATGAGGTATATGCCATAGATGGATTCCTTAGCATGACGATGAGTCAAGGATTTAATTCTTATCGGATCAAGGAGTTTTTAAAACTTAACACAGCGGATATAACAGGGCTTAGCCTAACCAATAATGATGGCACCAAAACAACGCTTACGGTATTGAATGGGCAATGGTCCAAAGAAGGAATAACCATAGATTCTACCACTATGTCAACTTATTTGACGGGCATCCAAAGTACTTTTGGAAATGACTTTGTGGATGGCTTGGAGGAGGGTACGCTCAGTTCGCAATTATATAAAACCCTCACCATTACTGGCAACAATCTGACCGAGCCGATCTCTATCAATTGCTATCGAGATATTAATCGAGAGAAGCCCTATTTACTGCGGTCTTCCCAAAATAAAGATGCGCTTTTTGAATCTGGTGAAGAGGGTATTTATGATAAGATATTTAGTCAGTTGGAGGCGATTTGAGGATTTCTTATAAATATTAATAAAGTTTGGAGGACAGTGTACTCTTAGTGCTTATTTTCAGATGAAAAGATTTTACAGTTAACGATAGTATTGTATTTTTATCGAACAAAGAAATTATAAAAATGAAAGTAACAGCAGAAAAAAACGAAAAAATTGGAGAATATATATTTGCATCCATTTACCCACATTACGTGAATAGATTGGAGAAGAATGGCAGAACAAAAGAAGAACTCCACCAAGTAATAGAATGGCTAACAGGTTACGATGAAGAGAAATTACAAAAGCTCATAGAAAAGAAGGTAACCTTTAAAACATTTTTTCAAAAAGCAAAAATGCATCCCAACGCACCTTTAATAAAAGGCGTTATTTGTGGGTATCGCATTGAAGAAATAGACGATGAATTTGAATTGTATCGGCAATGCAGATACTTAGATAAGTTGGTGGATGAATTAGCACGAGGTCGTAAGATGGAGAAGATTTTACGTAAGTGAAAGTTAATTATTAATTACTGATTATTGATTATTCTCCAAATGTGATGAACACGTGTACTTAGTTAATAATCAATAATTAATAATCAATCAACCATACTCCGAAAACAACGCCAAAATCCCCTCCTCACTAGCCGCACAAATCCCACGCTCCGTAATCAAACCCGTCACCAAATGCGCAGGCGTGACATCAAAAGCATAATTAGCAGCAGGGCTATGGTCGGGAGTGAGTTGTACTTGTTGGATATTGCCTTGTTGATCTTTTCCAATGATGGACGTTACTTCTGTGGCATCTCGTTGCTCGATAGGAATTTCTTTAACGCCATCTCGGATATTCCAATCAAAAGAAGAGTGTGGGAGGGCGACATAAAATGGTACTTCATTATCTTTTGCCGCCAAGGCTTTTAGATAAGTGCCAATCTTATTGGCAACATCACCACTCCGAGTAGTTCGATCACTTCCGACGATCACCATATCTACCTGCCCATGCTGCATCAAATGTCCACCAACATTATCCGCTATGACGGTGTGAGGCACCCCATGTTCCAATAATTCATAAGCAGTAATTCTGGCGCCTTGATTTCTAGGACGGGTTTCATCTACCCATACATGTACGGGAATGCCTGCATCATGCGCCGCATAAATAGGCGAGGTAGCGGTGCCATAATCTACACAAGCCATCCAACCTGCGTTGCAATGGGTAAGGATGTTGACGGGTTGGGCAGTTTTTTGCTGATGCAACTTTTCAATGATAGACAGCCCATGTTGACCGATCAATCGACAATGCTCTACGCTCTCGTCACATAGTGCTTTGGCTAGTTGTAAGCAATGCGTAACCGCTTCTTTTTTACTTTCACAATCGACTAGTTTTTGCTCTACGCGCTGCAAGGTATTCTTTAAATCTACAGCAGTTGGTCTGGTGGTTATTAGATACGCTCTTTGTTGTTGTAGATAAGATTGGAAGTCCTCCTCAGGGGCTTCCAATGCCGCTAGATACATTCCATAAGCAGCTGCCGCTCCAATGCAGGGCGCTCCTCTTAAATGCATGTCTTTGATGGCGATGCCCATTTGTTGAGACGAGGTAATATCTTCTATTACAAATTGGTGCGGCAACCATCGCTGGTCTATAATTTGGACGGTTTGCTGATCTTCTTTAAGCCAGATGGTGCGGTAGGATTTGCCTTTGATCTTCATTGTTATTGATTGAACGCGGAGACACAGAGTTTTATCGGTAGCATATTACAAAAGTTTTCGAAACTTTTGTAATCTTTGTTTTCGCTAACTTAAGACTCATTTATAAAAAAACAAAATACCTTAACATGACAAAATACAAAGTAGAACCGTTGATTTACTTTTTCAAAGTTGACCCGCGACAAAACACATATCGAAAAAGACTCATCAAAAGACATCCAAGAAAAACTGGACAAATATCTCACATAGACCTAAGCTAATTTCATTTGCCGTCCATGCTCCTTTCCAAGCATCCAAAAACCCAAACTACAAATCAGGCCTAGTACAAACAAAATCCCCCACAAGGTTTTAAACCCAAATTGCTCACTTATAAAAAAGCCAACCGTCGGCGCGAAGATATTAGCAGCAGACCATGCCATAGAATACAATGCCATATACTGCCCTCGATTGCTGTCCTCTGCTCGTTCCGCTACAAAAGCACTGGCAAAAGGCATGTAAAATATTTCTCCTAAAGTAACGACGACCATACACATAATAGCAATACCAATCCAATTAGAAGGAAAAAGATACCCTAGAAAACTAATTCCTATTAGAAAGACGCCCATAGTCATGGTGGCAAATTTGGTTAGTTTTTGCTCCGCCATATATACTAGAGGCATTTCCGTAATGACAATGATGGCGCCGTTTAATCCCATGAGCAAACCAATTTGTTCTTCTGGTAAGGCAAAGTCTTGTTTTAAAAAGACGGGCATAGTGAAAAACAACTGCATAAATGCAAAAGCAATTAAGCCAATCAACATCAAATACAATAAGAAAAAATAATCAGTATAAGGAGATTGCATCGAAGCTTTCTTTTGAGCTTTAAGTGCCTGAATATCTTTTGTTACAGTAGCTGCATCTTCTGATAAAGATAATTTAAATAATATCGCAGCTAAAAAACAAGTCAGGGCATCCGCATAGAATAACCAATCATACCCTTTCCAAGCTGCTAATAGTCCACCCATGGCAGGACCGATGGCAAAGCCTACATTAATTGCTAATCGTAAGAGAGCAAAGGAACGAGTCAGGTTTTCTGGTTTGCTATATCGAGCTACCGCTACCTTATTGGCAGGTCGAAAAGCATCTGCAAAAATGCTGAACGTCAGAGCGATGATCGCAAAGGCCCAAAAGGATTGCGCTTGTAAGAGGGTCAACAAAATCAGACTAGCAGAAATTAGGGACCAAAACTGCACTTTGAAATCACCAATCTGATCCGTTAACCATCCACCTAGGTAAGACCCTATGATAGAACCCACTCCAAAGCAACTCATAATAAGACCCGTATCTTTTAAACTAAAGCCAAGTTCTTGGGTGAGGTAAATGGTTAAGAAAGGAAAAACCATCGCTCCTGCTCGATTAATTAAGGACACCAAGGAGAGTAACCAAATTTCTTTAGATAAGCCCGAATAGGCATTGCGGTAGAGTTGTAGGGTGTTCTGGAGCATAAATTTCTTTTAAAATTCAAATTCCAAAGCTAATGGTATTAAGCATATCTATCGGAATTTGGAATCTGAAATTTCAAATAAAACCCCTAAAAAAGCAGAAAGATTCCAAAACTTAATTTTAAAGATAGAATTGCTAAAAAATTCTATTACATTAGCTTTTGATATATTTTGTAAATGCGCTTTTATTCCTATTCTACTCAAACACTCAGTAATTTAAACCAACAAAAATGAGAAGTCGAATCATCCCCACCAAATTATATTTTTTTGTTTGTTTATTGTTTTTTCAATGCCAATCGGAGCCGCCAACACCGGGCACAGTAGAACATATACAGACCGTCACTAATGCTGTTGATGACCAAGCGATTATTAATGCAGATGCCACACCTGAAAATTGGTTGGCGCATGGTCGTACCTATTATGAGGACCGATACAGTCCCTTAGATCAAATCAATAAGGAAACGGTAAAGGATTTAGACTTGGCTTGGTCCTTAGATTTAGGCGTTATGAGAGGGATTGAGGCGAGTCCGATTGTTGTAGATGGGATTATGTATTTAACAGGGCCTTGGAGTGTGGTGTGGGCGGTTGATCTTCGAAAAGGAGAACAACTCTGGAAATACGATCCAGAAGTAGATCCCAACTACGGGGAGTATGCTTGTTGTGATGTAGTGAATAGAGGAGTTGCGATATACAAAGGCGACCTCTTCTTTGGTGCCATAGATGGACGATTGATTTCTCTAGATGCTGCCACTGGTAAAATGAATTGGGAAAAATGGACCCATGATAAAAGCCGAAAATACACGATAACGGGAGCACCCCGTGTCGTAAAAGGAAATATTGTCATTGGTAATGGAGGCGCTGAATACGATGCAAGAGGATATGTAACAGCGTATGATGCGGAAACGGGTACTCAATCTTGGCGGTTTTACACCGTACCTGGTGACCCGTCCAAACCTTTCGAAAATCCAATCCTAGAAGAAGCCGCCAAAACATGGTCAGGCGAATGGTGGGACATGGGCGGTGGTGGCACCGTTTGGGATGCTATTGTGTATGATCCCGAATTGAACTTGGTGTATTTAGGAGTCGGTAATGGCACCCCTTGGGATCAAAAATATCGTAGCCCAGAGGGCGGTGATAATTGGTTTTTATCAAGTATTGTAGCCTTAAATGCAGATGATGGAAAATATGTTTGGCATTATCAAACAACCCCTGGAGACACTTGGGATTATACCGCTACCCAACCGATTGTATTGGCAGATTTAGAAATTGAAGGGAAACAAAGAAAGGTCTTAATGCAAGCTCCTAAGAATGGATTCTTTTATGTAATTGATCGAACTAATGGTGAATTTATTTCTGGTAAACCCTACACGCCCGTCACTTGGGCAACTGGTATTGATGAAAAAGGGCGACCCATGGAAGCCGCATTTGCTAGGTATCAAAATGTAGGAGAAAATTACTTGATTACCCCAGGACCATTGGGAGGACATAATTGGCAACCGATGGCATTTAATAGGGAAACCAAGTTGATGTATATCCCTAGCCATATCCATAGTTACAATTATTCTTCTGCGCCAGAAAACACCTTTGGAAAAGTATCTAGAGCTGGATCGGGAAGTGGGTGGAATATTAGCGCAGCGGATAAACTCTACAAACCTGTCAATCCAGCATCTGCTGGGTCAGGAGCACCCAATCCTTTCGTACCCTATGGTCGTTTGACTGCTTACGATCCCGTACAACAAAAAGAAGTTTGGGGAGTAGATCATCAACTTACCCATTGGAATGGTGGGGTCTTAACTACCAAAGGCGGATTGGTTTTTCAAGGAGATGCGACTGGTAATTTCACTGCTTATGACGCCGCTAATGGTTCCGTCCTTTGGCAGAAAAATCTATTAACGGGTATCATTGCTCCGCCAATCACTTATTCCATAGATGGAGAACAATATGTATCTATCGCTGTTGGATGGGGCGGTGTGCAAGGGCTAGTTCGTAAGTTCACAAAGTATGTTCATCCCGGTCGATTGTACACTTTCAAAATTGGAGGAGATGGCACCATGCCAGCAGAAATGGAGGGCGCAGTCGCTCAATTCACTTCCTTACCATTTGAAGGGGAACCACTAGATGTGGGTAGAGGACTTAATATTTATGTGAAATTTTGTTTTCAATGTCATGGAGGTGATTTTGGATCAGGTGGCGGTGCCATTCCTGATTTAAGTTATAGTTCAGATGGCGTATTTAAAAACCATAAAGAAATTATTTTAGGCGGTATGTTAGCCTCCAAAGGAATGCCTAGTTTTAAAGACCGACTCTCCGAAAAAGATGTCGAAGATATAGGTCATTTTGCTAAGTACATTTCTCATGCCTATCGAAGTGGAGATGATCCTATGAAACTATTAACGGACTTGGCAGGTATGCAATATTTGGCGGATACTTCGCCTCGGAAAGATTAAAAAATCCAGAAGTCAGACCGCTTTCGCTGTCAGACCATTTCATTGTCAGAAGTCAGATTTATGATGTTAATAACGAACTATTCTGACAGTCGGAGACGGTCTGACAATGAAATGATCTGACTTCTGACCTCTTTTAAATATCAATTCAAAACAAATGGCAGAAACATTAAAAACACCCATTGAATATTTTTATAAGTGGGAAAAAGAAATTCCCAATCGTCCTTTTCTAAAGCAACCAAAAGGGGATGATTGGAAAGTGTGGACCTATGCGGAAGCAGGACAAGAAGCGCGAAAAATGGCGACGGCTTTACGAGATTTGGGCTTACCCAAAGGCGCACATATCGGCATTAGTTCTAAAAATTGTGCCCATTGGGTATTGGCAGATATGGCATTGACGATGGCAGGATATGTATCAGTTCCTTTTTATGCGAGTTTAACAGCCGATCAATTGGAGGAAGTATTGCGGAAGAGTGATTGCAAGGCATTATTCGTTGGTAAAATGGATCATTGGGATAAGGCTAGAGAGGAGGTAGCAGATAAAATGGAAGTGGTGATTAAATTTCCTCATTACGAAGGGTCTCCTAAAATAAACATTGGATATGATTGGAATAGATTGGTGGACATCACGGCACCGCAGGAAACTTCTCCTAGTCCGAATTTAGAGGATGTTTGGTCCATTCTATTTACCTCTGGTACAACAGGAAGCCCGAAAGGTGTGATGCATACGCACAAAAATGCAGCACTTATCATTGCGAATGAATCAAAATACAATAACCTTCATGTGCATGATGTACCTGTTGGAGAAGGTCGTTTTTTCTCTTTCCTACCACTGAATCATATTGCAGAACGGGCTGCGGTTGAAATCGGTGCCTTACAAAATGGAGGTGCTATTTCTTTTGCCGAATCGCTAGAGACTTTTGGAAAAAATTTAAGAGAAACACAGCCCACTTTTTTCTTTGCCGTACCTCGAATTTGGACAAAATTCCAACTAGGGGTTTTATCGCAAATGCCGCAAGAGAAATTAGATGCCGCCTTATCACACCCTGAAATGAAAGGACAGGTGCAGGCAAAAATAAAACAGACATTGGGTTTAACTCATTCTAAGTGCAACCTGACGGGGGCTTCCATTACACCAGAACCTGTTAAGGACTGGTTTCAAAGTATAGGGATTGACCTAAGAGAAGTCTATGGGATGACAGAGAATTTTGGTGGATTTACGCTCATGCCTAAAGGAAAGAATAAGCCCAATACGGTAGGAAAGCCATTACCAGGTACGCAAGGAAAAATTCATCCAGAAACAGGAGAGATACTTATGAAGATGGATTGGATGATGAAGGGATATTATAATGATCCTGAATTAACGGCTAAGACCTTAAAAGATGGTTGGTTACACACAGGCGATAAAGGCATCATGGATGACGAAGGGTATATAAAAATAATCGGTCGAGTAAAAGATGCTTTTAAAACCACGAAAGGAAAATTTGTAGTACCTACAACCATAGAAGCTCACTTTAGTGGCAACGACAACCTAGAACAAATTTGTGTAGCAGGCTTAGGCATCCCACAACCGCTTGGTTTGGTTTGTCTTTCCGAAATCGGACAAAAGGCCGATAAAGCAGCGATTACTGCCAGCTTACAATCAGAACTAGAGCGGGTCAATCAACACTTAGCACCGCACGAAAAGATTTCAACCATTGTCATCGCCAAAGAAGCTTGGTCTGATGCGAATAAAATGTTGACGCCTACGCTTAAAATTCGGAGAGGAGCGATTAATGAAAAGTATATGGAGAAAATGAGTAACTGGCATCATGCGGAGGATTCGGTTATTTGGGAATAATCCCATTACTTATCTCCCTCAGAGTCTCGCAGAGGTTTCGCTAAGTACCGCAAAGGTCTAACTTAGCGTGACTTTGCGAAACCTTAGCGATACTCTGCGGGAAACAAAAAAAGATGAAATTTTATTTATTTCTCGGTCTAGGAATATTATCCGTAGCAAATGTAGTATACAAGTTAGCCGTTTGCCCTTCTTGTGATGCTGATTTTTTGAGTATCCCAATTTCTGGTTATACGGAATTAGCCATCCAATCTATTTTTTCTGTTGTATTCTTAAATTCAGCATATAGAGAACATAAGAAACAAAAAACAGTAGGATAAACAATTTATGTCAAACACCCCCACCCAATTAAAAAAAACGCTAGGCCCACTAATGCTATGGGGCTTAGGCGTAGGCTATGTCATTTCGGGCATGTACTTCGGTTGGAACTTAGGCTTGGAAAAAGGAGGAACAGGAGGCTTAGCGATAGCTACGGCTTTCATCATTGTGATGTATCTCACCTTTACTTTTAGCTATACCGAATTGGCATGTAGCATTCCTCGTGCAGGAGGAGCCTTTACTTATGCTAAGCGAGCCTTAGGAGAGAATTGGGGGTTTCTAGGAGGTATGGCGCAGAACATCGAATTTATCTTTGCGCCACCAGCCATTGCCTTTGCCATTGGAGCGTATTTGAATTTATTTATGCCCGCCGTTCCAATTATTGCGATTGCGATTATTGCCTATATTATTTTCACAGGATTAAATATTTATGGCGTACAAGCCGCTGCTTCTTTTGAGTTATTTATTACGATTATTGCCGTGATGGAATTGCTCATTTTTGCGGGTGCTACCCTCCCCTCTTTTGAATGGACAAACCTAGAACATAACGCTTTTCCACATGGATACGCAGGAGCATTTGCCGCCATCCCTTTTGCGATTTGGTTTTTCTTAGCCATAGAAGGCGTAGCCAATGTAGCCGAAGAAACCATCAATCCACAACGAAATATATTGATCGGATTTGGGTCCGCTATTTTGACCTTAGTCGTATTATGTCTATTGACTTTTTCTTCTTCCGTTGGCGTGGCGGGTTGGGAAGCAGTAGTTTATCCGGAAGGAGGTGGAGGAGCCTCTGATTCGCCTTTGCCCTTGGCATTAGCTCGCTTATATGGAGAAAGTCATATCTTATATAAGTTAGTGACCTCCATTGGATTGTTCGGATTGATTGCCTCTTTTCATGGAATTATTCTAGCAGCAGGGAGAGCTACTTTTGAGTTTGGTAGAGAAGGCTTTGCGCCCAGCTTTTTGGGGAAGGTACATCCTTCTTTTCAAACCCCTGCAAATGCATTGATTGTAAATACGATTATTGGTATCATTGCTTTGTTTTCTGGAAAGACAGGAGAGATCATTACGATTGCTTGTTTTGGGGCATTGACGCTATATATTGTTTCGATGATTTCTCTATTAAAACTTCGGTCCACAGAACCTAATTTAGAACGACCCTTTAAAGTGCCTCTTTATCCCATCACCCCCATTATTGCCTTGGTCATTGCCAGTATTGCTTTGGTAGCGATGACCATTTATAATCCGATGTTGGCTGCTATTTATGTGGGCTTATTATTGGTGGCTTTTGGGTGGTTTAAATTGGTGAAGTAAATTTTTTATAACCACATTAGTCATTTTTGTTTTTTATAACCACATTAGATCACATTAGTAGATTCACATTAGTTCACATAGTTTTAAAGTTCAAGATTAAGTGATGCGAGATAACTGGCATTTTAAAAAACACCTGTTATCTTTAGGTTCAAAGTCTAATATAGCAACTATGTGAACTAATGTGAAAAAACTAATGTGCCCTAATGTGGTTAATCTAATCCCGCATCATGAAACTAAAAGGAAAATTAACCCTACCCAACCTAAAGAAAAAAGTAAAATCCGAAGAAATAGAAACGGTAGTAGTCGCTTTTACGGACCATTACGGCAGACTAGTAGGCAAGCGATTCGATGCAGAATTTTTCTTAGAAGCGGCCGTAAAAGGAGGAACGCATGGGTGCGATTATTTGCTCACGACCGATATGGAAATGGAACCCATACTAGGGTATAAATTTGCCAATTGGGAGCTGGGTTATGGGGACTTTCATTTAGTGCCAGATATGGATACCTTGCGGATTGCTGATTGGCAAGATAAGACGGCAATGGTCCTTTGTGATGTGCAAAATGAACAGACGCACCAATGGGTCGATATAGCACCTCGCTCTATTTTACGACAACAAATTGACAAGGCAAAATCAATGGGCTTTGATTGTTTTGCCGCTTCTGAATTAGAATATTATCTGTTTAATACCAGCTACCGAGAAGGATTTGAAACCAATTATCAAACCCTACAACCTGCAGGTTGGTATTTAGAAGATTACCACATCCTGCAAGGGACTCGGACGGAATCCTTTCATGCGGCTGCAAGAAGACATTTGAAAAATTCGGGCGTGCCAGTTGAAAACTCAAAAGGAGAATGGGGCTTAGGGCAGCATGAATTGAACGTTCGATATGCAGAAATTTTGGAAATGGCGGATCGCCATGTAGTCTATAAACAATGTTTAAAAGAATTGGCAGATAAGCAAGGATTGTCGGTAACTTTCATGGCGAAGTTTCACGAAGATCGAGCGGGATCTAGTTGCCACATTCATATGAGCCTTTGGAAAAAAGGAAAGAATGCCTTTGCAGGCAAAAAGAAATTTGGACCAGTGAATGGCTCCGATGCTTTCAAATATTTTTTAGGGGGATGGATACAACATGCTGCTGATATGATGCCCTTTTATGCTCCTACCGTGAATTCGTATAAACGCTATGTGGACGGGTCATGGGCCCCTACCCGACTGGCATGGAGTTATGACAATCGAACCGCAGGATTTCGAGTGGTGGGTAAAGGAGATAGCTTGCGGATTGAATGTCGAATCCCTGGCGCAGATTGCAATCCGTATTTAGCATTTGCAGCAGCCTTGGCGAGTGGCTTGGATGGCATTAAAAATAAAATAGAACCACCTGCTATCTTTAAAGGGGATGTATATATGGCAAAGGATTTGCCAACGGTACCGATGTCTTTAGCAACTGCCACCAATCAATTTTCAAATAGTACTTTTGCAAAAGAAACTTTTGGAAAATCAGTTGTCGAGCATTACACCCATTTTTATAAAACAGAACAAGCTGCCTATGATAAAGCGGTAACGAATTGGGAGCGGCGGCGGTATTTTGAAAGAATATGATACTTTAGTCATTGGTCATTGGTCATTTACGATAAACCCAATGACCAATGACTATTGACTATTGACTAATGACCAACAATATGCGACTAAAAAACAAAGTAGCCTTAATCACAGGCGGCAGTAGTGGTATCGGAAAAGCCACCTGCGAATTATTTGCCCAAGAAGGAGCGAAAGTAGTAGTGGTGGATGTAAATGTGGAAGATGGGAAAAAGGTAGTGGCAGGAATCGAGAAAAATGGCGGAGTAGCAGCTTTCAAAAAAGCGGATATATCCAAGCAAAAGGATTGCCAGAAGATGGTAGAATTTGCCGTGAAAAAATTTGGAGGCTTGCACATCCTTTTTAACAATGCAGGAATTATGCACAGCGACGACGGCGACAGTCAAAGTACAGAGGCAAAAGTCTGGGACTTGACCATGAACATTAATGTCAAAGGAGTCTTCTTTGGTTGTAAGTATGGTATTCCTGCTATTCGAGAATCAGGAGGAGGTTCTGTTATTAACACCGCTTCTTTTGTGGCACACCTAGGCGCAGCCACTCCCCAAATTGCCTACACCGCAAGCAAAGGTGCCGTACTGGCTATGTCAAGAGAATTGGCCATCATCCATGCTAGAGAAGGCATTAGAGTGAATGCTTTAAGCCCGGGTCCCTTGCGAACAGAATTACTAATGAAGTTTTTAAATACGAAAGCAAAAAAGCAAAGACGCTTGGTGCATATCCCGATGGGCAGATTTGGAGAAGCTACAGAAATGGCAAAGGCTGCGTTATTCTTAGCGTCTGATGATTCTTC
>CALJIQ010000323.1 GCA_937973995.1 uncultured Saprospiraceae bacterium | reverse complement strand
AGAGGACGTACAAAAGGTCGGTGTAATTTTAGTCACCCAGAATGTTCCACCCATATTAACAGCTTCTGCTGACAGTTCACTTTCTCGCGTCAGGGCATCTATTTGTGATGCAAAAACAGCTAGTTGTCCAGGAACATTATTTACATCTTCTACATAATCATCAATTACTAGTGCTTGGCAAGGATCAGGTGTAAAATTAGTTGGACTAAGATTTGGGGATTGTCCCACATCTACGGTCCAACATATTTTATCTTGGACTGGGCATCCTACTTCTACACAGACTTCCCCTGATATATCTTCAAATCTTATTAGTACATCTTCTCCACTCCCTTGTAGGTCTGCATCTGCTGGATAGGTCCAATCAAAATCAAGTGGCTCCGTACCTATATAATTAATTAAGTCCACCTTGAATTCAATTTGCGTTCCTTTACAAATAGGAAGTACTTGACTAGTATCTGGTATATTGAGTAATAATTCTGGATTTAATTGGGTGGAAGTAATTTGTGCGGTTCCCCCAAAATCAATCGTACAACCAATATCATTAAAATTTCCACTTAGTGGTTGTCTATGATCTATTAAAACATAGTAATTTGTATTCTCCTTAAGTTGAATAGGTTCCCATATTTCAACCGATGTATTTAATAAACTTTGGTCGCTTGTTAAACCAGTAAGCAATACCACATCATCAAAGGTTAACACCCCATTCCACCCACAAAAAACAGGAACGGCACAAGGATCATTAGGGCAAAAACCTTCCCATATCATAAAATCAAAGTCCGATTGAGAACCATCTGGAGTCACTAACATTTCAAAAGTACCAGCGGTTTGTACATTAAAGGAAAACCAAAAGGACTTCTCTTCAGTGGTTGAATAATCTAACATATTTGTTCCTTCCACTGGAGCAGAACACACTATACCTTGAACGCCATCATCAAGCCCTGGCCCTGTAAGTGGCTCCGTCACCAAATCAGGAAGATCCTCCAAAGCAGTCGCTTCATTCACCAAATTATAGGCAATCTGACAATCTTGATGTTCATCAGGCACCGTAACCTGCCCTATTAAAGAAAATGGAAAGAAAAAGAGGAGGAACGAAAACAAAAACGTAATTCTCAATATCATTACTATATACTAATTGGGCGTCCGTAAAGAGGCTTTTATGCCAAAACAGCACTTTGTAACGCTAAAAAATAACGGTTCTTTGACAATTTTTGCAATACTCCCCGTCCGATGGCTATCGCCGTCGGATGGGACCACCCATCTCATCGGACGGCGGCAGCCATCCGATGAGTAGGTAGAAATGCCTTTTGCAAAAATTGTCAAAGAACCAAAAATAACTTAGGCATTATCCATTGTTATTCTTTCATCGTTACTTTAGGAACTACTTTTGCAGGGATAAAACGAGTGAATTACAAAAACATTATATTCTTAATATTCTGTTTCGTTTATCTCGCCGCCGCTACTAAAAACCAGCTGTCTATCAATAAATTAAGGAAATGCATTTGTAAAATAGTGATCGTCCTTTGTCTATTAAAGGTACTTAATTCTAGGTATTGTAGTTTCCCAAAGTCCAATATTTAACGATGGGCAAACTACTATTTGAGGGAATCACAAAGCTACTACAAATTAGAAGAATTTAAATAGCGTTTGAAAAATAAAACTACTTGTTAGAAGACAAATAAATACACTTTTCATTACCGTACACTTTTTGCGTGACCACGCACTTCGCTACGCCACGTGACGGAATAGGGTCTTTTAGGGGCAGAAAATCTATCTTGCGCCATAGCGCAAGATAGATTTTCTGCCCCAAACCCCTTAGTCCCGTCGCCGTTAGGCGACGAAATAAAAAGTGTACGGTAGCGAAATATACTGATAGTTTTTGCTACAACAAATTCATCATATTACCACCTACACAAAAAGCAGCATCCTTGCTTTTTGGCTAATAAGTGCTATTCTTATTACTGGTAATGCTAATGGATATGGGCAAACCCTCAAAAAACAGGAAGACTTTGGTTGGATTATTACTGATATTTCAAACAGACTACAGAAAGGACAAAAATTAGCCCTCCGAGATTTAGCCAATATATGGCAAAAACAGCCCGCTGATCAGGGGATTAAATATCTTGCTCAAAGGCATTTATTATTAACTTCAGAAGAATTTGATTGGGAAGGCAAAAACCTTCCAACCCAATTATTATCCTTATATTATAACCGCGAAAAGGAATTACGATATTCGGAATTTTTAGCTGCCTTTTACATTACCCCTATTGAGGAACGGACCGTTCAAACCCAAATAAAAGAATGGCATCCTCCTTCTTTCGATTTATTAGTGCATAAAACGATCAGCAAAAATCTAGATGCAGCCTTAAAGTCAAAGAATTATTCGGCCTTACGACATACCATTACCCTAGTAGATCAATTAGAACCTACCATTGCAGATGACTTATTAAGTAGATTAGTTTTAGATAAAAAATTTTTAAAAATACCGTCTGTAGCTATCAAAGAAGAATTGATCAGTTTTATGATAGATTATCTAACTGTTGACAACGCCATAGAATTGACTTTTCAATTATTAAAAAGAAAAATAATTACGGCTGACTTTGGGCGAAATCTCTTGGCTAATTTGACCAATTATAATTTTCAAAATACTCCAGTCGATTCTATTGAACAAAAATGGATTACTATCTGGAAGGAACACAATAAAAATTTAGATAAAATAAGGGTATTGGGTTATACGGAAGCTACAACTAGCAGAGCCTTATTTTTCAGTGAATCTGTAGATTATTATGCCTGGCTGTTAGCCACCACTAACAAGGACTCCTTAGCCTGGATTCAAGACAATGCACTAGAGGATTTGATGACTACCCATCATCCTAAAACTTTATTTTATCTAGCAGGTCTCCAATATAAGGCTTGGAAATTTTCAGATGACACCCCCTATCTATTGTTACTTAATAATAGCATCGATACTAGGATATCGGTAAAGGATAAAAAGGGTCAATATACATATGAGTACACAGATGAAGTAGCCCGATTAAATTTTTTGATATATTGGTCAAAAAATTATTCTAATTACGAATGGTCAGAAAGCCCAAAGGGACGATTCATCAACATCGGTCTTAAAACGGAATTGATCCAATCTTATGAGAAGTTCTTTCGTCGCTTAAACTCTCCGAATGATTCCGCTGCGATAACGGCTTTCCAAGCCCTTACAGAAGGAATTCCAGAAGAGATTAATCAATTGATGAAAAAGTACAGCACTTTATTAAGGACTTACAATACTAGCCTTCCTCCTCTAAAATTTAACATCCTTGAGAACATTAGTTATTTAACAGAATATTGCAGACAGCATGAAATTGAGTATCACCCAAGCCCCCAACTTCAACAACAATTACTGGCTTTAAAGCAAGATTTATCGCCTAAAGAACGATTTCAGAAAGAGAATCAATTGATTGCTTCTTTGACGCTAAAAGAGGTAACGATGCTCGAATACTATGCTATTTTAAATGCCAATTATACGAATCTAAACTTTTCAATTGGTCGAATATTGGATCATCTCTATTCCAAATATTGGTCAGCTATTATACAAGATGAACAGCAATTTCGACTGTATTTATTAAAAAGTACCTTATACCGTAGGATGACTAATTTTGGTATAGCTCGCCTTTTTCACAATAAAATTTTAGCTTCTTATGACTCTATAAAAAAATTACTATCAGAAATCAACCAATCTGAAAATAACAAAATTATTCAAGAAGCCATTTTACAGGTACAACAAAGTGAAGGTTTTATTAAAGATATTACGGTGAAGGATTTGCTAGAAGATCCTGAAACATTCAAGGAAGCTGACTTAGTCAGTCTTCCAAAATTCAGTAAGAAAGAATTGGACATATTTTTAAATAAACTCAAAAGTGAGAAAAATCGAAAGGCATTAAGAAAGATGGAAAAATACTTATCTACTTATGCCTCGTTGGAGATCATTCCTTCCATCTTTCAACACCCCAGTAAGGACTGGAAGTCTAATAAATCTGCATCCAAAGTAATAGTTAGATTGTTAGAACAGGTCTATGGGTATTCATTCTCTAAAGACGTAGCCACATCTATTGAGGAGTGGTACGCCTTATGGGAGAACGAGCAACAAGATTACGCTAGTTGGGGCAAATTATTATTTGATATTCAATTGGAAGAACTAGCTCAACAAGCAACGGTTAGAATTCAAAACATTAATAGTATTACCCAATCTGAATTTTATAAGCCCAATTATAGGGCAACTTGTTTACAAGCCTTGAAGAAGGTAAAGAAAACTAGAACGGTCAGTCAATTAAATATTCAACCCTTGCTATCCGTAGCCAAAGAACTTTCTTATATAGAAGAGATTGACTTTTCTCATAGGGATTTAGATAACCTTACAAAAATCATGGAGATAGATGACCCTTCTATATTCCTAGATTTTATCATCCGTAAATCAATGGATTTTTCCATCGATCAGAAAGGTTTTTTAATCAATAATTTACTTCGACAAAATTGGTTGTTCCAATGGGTGGATTCTAAAAAGATAGACGAAAAGCAGGTAATCATATTATTAAATCATCTGGATAATTATTTAAAAGAAAGCGAGTATCTGACAGAATTTGAAGAACAAGCTACTCAATTAAATATTCTATTCTTAACCCATTATCAATCCACTACGTCTCAAAAACTAGCTGTTCTGAATGACCTATCCATTGAAGAAAAGGTCCGATTAAAATGGCTGGACATTATCCAAGCTAGAAGCAAATTTGAAGATATTCCTAATCTAATAACCACTTATAAAGCAGTCAAAGACATAGAAGACGCTGTCTTTTTTAATTTTCTTAGTCGAGATTTTGGTTTACCCATATATGATTGGGACAACCCCTCTGTTATTCTTCAGTTTGAAGAACGCCTCTCCAACTTGTCCAAATTAGATTTATATAAAATTTATCTAAAAGAATTCGGAATAGAAATAACCACTAAAAAAGGTAAATTAGATATTGAAAAAATATATCAACTGCTACAATATGACCTAGTAATTCCCTTCTTCGGGGAAGGGGGGCAATATAGAGACGATTATGTATATGCCTTAATCAAAATACTCGAACTTCACTTCGATACTACCTTAGAATTCTCTCCTAAATTAAATGAATACCAAACCTTCTTTCAATTTAATAGTTTTGCAAGGGTAAATGCTTGGAAACAATATTTACTCGACAACAAGCATGTAAAAAAAGAAAAGCTCTTAGGAACTTCTTTTAATGAAACTGAAGAGTTGTGATTGGATAAATTCCAAATTTTAAGTTCTCTACCCTAACCTGGCGAAGCCTGTAACATATTCTTTACCTCGTTGGCTGTCGCCAACTCGGTAAATAGGGATTTTTGAGGCAGCTCTTTTTGAAAGTATTTTTGTAAAAATACTTTCAAAA
>CALJIQ010000322.1 GCA_937973995.1 uncultured Saprospiraceae bacterium | reverse complement strand
GTATCATAGACATACTTCCTGCAATGCCTACATTTCGCAAAAAGTTTCTTCTGCTCCATAGTTGGTGATGTTTCGTATGGGCTTTACCGTGTTGTAAGGCACTCCCGAATCGAAGTTTATTTTTTGAATTGGTTTTTTTATTATTGGTGCACATTCTAATGTGGATTGTTTAATTAGTAGTTCTTGGATAAGAATAATAGAACAGTCCGAAACTCATCAACTCACTTTGGAGTGAGCAGATGAGACGCGCTAATTCAATCTGCTCACTTAAAGCTGAGCTGATTGATATTCTCCCACTGTTTTATTTTTTATCCAAGTATTTTGATTCTATATTTCTAAATCAGTAAACTCGCTCACCCGCAACTCGTCTAATTCAACTGATACTCTGGTAATCGATTAATATACATTAACAACAAAGTCATTTGCCAGGGCACCCAATCCCAAGAGATATTCCAACTACCATCGTCGAAATAATTTTGAGGCACATCCGCTTTAAAAATCACTAAGGCACGTTCATAGATTTCAGGCGTATGGATACCCCTAGGAATAAAATGATCGATTACTTTTTGCACGACTAATGCGGGATCATTTTCAAATTCATTATCTGTTAATTGAAAAACAAGTTGGCTTAGTTTTTCAGGACTGTTATTATTAATATCATACGACCACCAACTCAAGGTTCGCCATCGTCCTGTTATTCTGGCGGTGTCTATCCATGCTCGGTTCCCTTGCCACCCTGCTACATCTATGGGCGTCCCTAACTCTTGACCCAATATTCCTGTGAAATACATTAATCCTTCTTCCATTTTTTCCGTCACGGAAAGATCTAAATCGTTGAGATAATTCAGATAAAGGGCATACGGACTTTTAACTAAGATATTGATATTCGCTTCGTCAAAGAAATGCTCGCTTTTAAACAATTGCTGATAAACGGGAACCAGTTCCCAATTGTTTGCTAAAAACGTTTGAGCTAATCCATTAATAATCTCCTTATCGGGAGTAGGATTGACAAAGTGCGTATATAGTTTTTGACAAATAAATTGAGCTATTTGCTCTCTCCGTTCTTCAAATAAAATATCGTGCAATTCGTCATAATCCCATGAGCCTGTTTTGCCAAAAATAGTTTTATTGCCTTGGTCATATCCCCACTCCTGAAAAGTGATAGGAGACCCATAGTCTCCCATGTTATTCCAACCAGTTAAGGCTCGGGAGGCTTCTACTATATCTGTTTGGGTATAGCCATTGTCTTGTCCCAATGTAAACAGTTCAAATAACTCTCGGGCATAATTTTCATTAGGTTCAAATTGAGTATTCTGAAAACCATTTAAAAAGAATAGCATGGCAGGCGTCTTGCCCATTTCATAGGTGAACTCCCTGAAATTCCCAAAAGACATGGTCTGTAAAAGTTTGTGATATTCGTATATATAGGTAGGAAAATAATAAGACTCTACTCTGGTCACAAAGTGATTGTGCCAAAATAAAATAAATTTACCACGCACTTCCTGCTGAAGGATATCCTTCATCCAGTTGCGTAACATGGATCGAACATTTATATCGATTGCTTCTGGACTTTCGTAATCTTTTTCTGTCAAATTAATCCAACTAGGTACTTCCAGCAAAGGAGCATTCATGGCTTCTGTAAGTATCTGATCTACTATTGCAGAAGGCGTTAATGTTTGTACGACCTTGGTCACATTGGCGTTGGTGCCAAATCCCATACGTTTGTATAAATGTTTGACTCTTAGTGCATTCCAAGGCTTTGATGCGGAGGGTTGGTAAATGGATAAATCTCCTTTGACACAAGTTGGCATGGTGTATAGGTTTTCTGTTGTTGTTATAATTCGAACGGAAAAAGATGGCTAGATTGTTTGATGGTCAATGTATAATTAACCATCAAATAATCAAACCGTCGAACAATTTTACGCTGTTCAAAAGATAACGTCTAATCATATAGTACGATTGTTTAAAAGCTAAATTGTCAGTATGCCTTTGGTCTTACGTCAGGCTCTTGTCATCTACACGAAAAATTGTACCATAAAATAAAGGAGAGAAGGACAAAGTAAACAGCCGAGTCCTGTATAAAAGGTAGCGGTCATAGCACCATAGGGAACTAATTCAGGGTCAGTGGCAGCAAGCCCCGCAGCGACTCCACTAGTCGTACCCATCAAGCCGCCAAAGACTACTGCTGCATTGGGTGAATTCAACTGTATCATAGGGGCCACTAAAGGCGTAGCAATGGTCACCACTAAAGTCTTAATAACCCCTGCTGCAATACTTATGGCTAGTACTTCTGAACTAGCACCTAGTGCGCCTCCTGTAACTGGACCCACGATATAAGTACAAGCACCTGCGCCAATGGTAGTCAAACTAACGGCATCTGTATAGCCCATTAAATAGGCAATAATTACCCCAATAAAAAAAGCCACAAACACCCCCAAAAACAAGGAAATAATTCCAGCTAAACCTGCATTTTTTATTTTATTTAAATCTGCCCCCATAGCCGTTGCTACTACTGAAAAGTCTCTTAACATAGAACCTCCCATCAATGCCAACCCTGAAAATAAAGGAATATCTGATAAGCCTTTTTTACCACCAAATGTGGCCAGTGCCAAGCCTGTGAAAATAGCGACGGCGACCCCAGGTATTTTTCTTCGAAAGACTTTATTGGAGAGATAAGCGGAGATCGCCATGATAATGCCTACTAGCAAAAAAGCAAAGAGTAATCCGTTTTTGATGAGGAGTTTTTCTATTAGGTCCATGATTTTTGTTTACCACATTAGTGCCCAATCTGATACTTTGACAAAAGTCTTAAGTTTCCCTGAAATGGACATCGAGTCCATTTCAAGGAAAAAGATTTTTAAAGGGGCAGACAGGCTGGC
>CALJIQ010000321.1 GCA_937973995.1 uncultured Saprospiraceae bacterium | reverse complement strand
AAAAATAAGTAAAGGGCATGACACAAAGCATCATACCCTTTATAAAATTTTCTTTTTTGAGATATTTCTATTAGCCCATTTCCGACACCACATCTTTGACTTCTGGAATCATTCGTTGCATCATGCCTTTGATACCAGATTGCAAAGTGACAGTGGAGGAAGGACAGCCGCTGCAAGAACCTTGCAAGACAACGGTAACGATACCGTCTTTGAACGACTTAAATTCAATATTCCCCCCATCCATTTCTACGGCAGGTTTGACATAAGTTTCGATTAGGTCTTTTATTTTCTGAACGATTTCTGCTTCGTCTCCAGAATACTCATAACCTACCCCTTTTTCTGCTTCCAATTTTGCCATTGCTTCTTGGAATCCGTCGGATATAATATCGCCACCATCTTGGATATAGCCTTTGATAAATTGCTTGGCTTTGAGCATGATGTCTTCCCAAGCATAATTGATTTCTTTAGTGATCGTCACAAAGTTATTGCAGATATAGACGCCCTTCACATAAGGTTGATTGAATAAAGCGGTTGCTAATGGAGACCATTCTTTAGCTAATTCTTCTTCTCGAAAATCTGCGGTTCCTTGGTACAACATTCTATTGGTAACAAACTTCAACGATTCTGGATTCGGCGTTTGCTCCGTATATAACATGACTGGACTTTTCGTTGCTGTACTCATTTAATTTAATTTTGAATGGTAAATTTTGAATTTTGAATCAACCCAAAATCAACCGTGTAAATTTTTAGAATTTATTTCTGCTTTCTGCACATGCTACAAAAATAGGTATTCTTTTGAGAAACACTGTTGAGGAAATGTAAGTTTAGAAAATTCTCAATTCTTTATTCTCAATTCTCAATTAACTAAAGTACCATCTCCTCATACCTTAAAAACACCTCAAATCCCTTTTCGTTGAAATAACGCTTGGTTTCTTCATAAGATTTATGACTGGTGACTAAAACAAAGTCGCCGCCCCAAGCACCTAAAGATTTGACCACACCCCAATAGTATTCAAAATGTTTATCCTGTACTTTAGGTAATCCTATTAATTTTGAAATGATGGTTTCATGTCTTTTTAAGTGCATCTCAAATTTTAAAAGAGACTTTGCATGGTATATTTTTTTTGTGATCTCTGTGATGTCTTCTATTACTGCACTATTCTTTTTGACTTTTGATTTATACCGTTGGATACCCTCTCGACTATCTTGTTTATTTCCTAAATACACAAAATATAAATGCTCATCGAAGCTGGGTTCAAAGTAAGCAGCTTGATAAGTAGGGACTATTGTATCTTCCTTTTTTTCTAGTTGATATAAAATAGGTTGGTCGGATAAAGCACAAGCAATATCATATCCAGAGCCGCCAAATGTTTTTTCTAATAGTTCAAACGGATTGACTTCTGCCCATTGACTCAATAAAGAAATAAGCGTTGAGCTAGATCCTAATCCCCAATCTTTTGGAAAGGTCAAATGTGTGGAAAGAATGGTATGATTGTGTTGAAAGTCTGGATTTAATTCTTGTATAGCATTGAAAATCAACCGTAATCTTTCTACACTTGGGTTATCCACAGTTGTGTTGAAATGTTGAAAAGTATGTTGCAACCATGCTTTACCATGTTCATCATAACTCTCCCATTTCAAACCTTTATCCTTTCTTTTTTCTACGACCAATCCTTGTCCATATTGGGTGGGCAATGCCAAGGCTAAGGCACCATCTAGTACGACATATTCTCCTGTTAGGAGTAGCTTACCGTTGGCGTAGAATTTTTTCATTAGGTGATTATTAATTAATGATTACTGATTATTACTCACCTAACTTAGTAATTAATAATCAATAATCAATCAACTATTCTCGATTTTTAGAATCCATCATAATGGTAACAGGACCGTCATTAATCAATGCTACTTTCATATCTCCTCCAAACTCTCCTGTATAAACAGGACGTTCGGAAGTAAGTTGCAAATAGTCAACAAAAGACTCGTATAGAGGAATGGCTACATCAGGTTTAGCTGCTTTAATGAAGGAAGGTCGGTTTCCTTTTTTGGTGCTGGCATGAAGGGTGAATTGACTCACTACAATGAATTCTCCTTGCACGTCTTTGATGGATAAATTCATTAATCCTTTATCATCTCCAAAGACTCGGAGGTTACTTATTTTTCTACACAACCATTCAATATCTTCTTTACCATCTTCTGATTCGATCCCCAATAAAATAAGAAAACCTTGTTGGATACTCGACTTTATTTTTTGGTTAATGGTTACCGATGCTTCGCTTACTCGTTGGATTATTACTCTCATTGATTACTGACTATTGATTACTAATTACTGCTTGGAATAATTAATAATCAATCAACTTAATAATTAAAACTTTAATTCTTCATCCAGTCCCTCAATAGGTTCTTGTTTATAAAAATGCTTAGTATAGACTCTTTGTTTTTGTCGCTCTAAGATCAACTTGGCGACCGCTATGTTTGTAGGAATTGCTGCTTCTAAGGATAATGCTTTTTTGATTTTTTGTTCGGATATATCTAAGCGATACATAGAACTGAAAAGGAATTCCAAATCATATTCCATATAGTACGCCACTTGATTTGCAATGATTGATAATAACTCTTCCTCGGTCATTCCCTCATTCGATTCTATCTCTAAACCGAAGTCTTTTATTATTTGCTGCGTTGTTTTTTTTATTAAATCCTTCATGCTTTTTAATAGGTTTATTGCGAACCTAAATTGTTCCACGTGGAACGGTCGTTTATGTTTTAGCTCAAATAATTTTCTTCCAATTATAGTTCCACGTGGAACTGTGAAGATATTCAAAATCTAAAATAAAAAAGCCTTGAATCAAACTTGATTCAAGGCTTTTTTATTTTAGATTATTCTCTGTAGTTCTATTTCTAAAGGTTTATTACGAAGCAATATTATCCAATAACCAAGTTTTAAAATCCTCAAATTCAGGCTTCATAAATACTGCCTCTTTTTCCTTATCTGCTAGAATAGCTAAGCGTTCAGGAATATCAATTTTTTGATCCAATACTTTTTCTACCTCGTCAATAAACTTAGAAGGATGCGCTGTTTCCAAAACCACTCCCCTCTTTTGTGGATGTATATTCAAATAATATTTCAATGCTAAATAGCCCACTGCGCCATGCGTGTCAATCACATAATTATACTTTTCAAAAACTTCTTTTACTCCTTCCCTAGTTAGGTCGTCATCAAATGAATAACCTGAAATTTCGCTCTTCATAGTGTTCCACGTGGAACTATATAAATCTAACATTCTTGCAAAGTTGGAAGGATTGCCTACATCCATTGCATTGGAAATAGTAGGCACAGATGGGCGTGCTGTATAAGTACCTGTGGCAAGATATTCTGGCACTACATCATTAGCATTAGTAGCGGCTATAAAGTGGTCAATGGGTAGTCCCATTTTTTTTGCTAAAAGCCCTGCGGTCAAATTTCCAAAGTTCCCACTAGGTACACAGAAGACCGTTGAGGTACTAGGATCAGGCAATTGCTTATAGGCTTGAAAATAATAAAAGGACTGCGGTATGAGTCTAGCGATATTAATAGAGTTGGCAGAACTCAAACGCAATTTACTTCTCAATTCTTTATTCAAAAAAGCCTGCTTAACGAGTGCTTGACAATCATCAAAAGTCCCATCAATTTCTAAGGCTTGAATATTATGTCCCAGTGTAGTGAGTTGTTTTTCTTGCAAGTTGCTCACCTTACCAGAAGGATATAAAATCACAACTCGAATACCAGGCGTTTTATAAAAACCAGCTGCCACTGCCCCACCCGTATCTCCTGAAGTAGCTACTAAGATGGTCAACTCTTTGTCTTCCTCTTCATTAAAGTAGCCCATTAGTTTTGCCATGAATCTTGCCCCAAAATCTTTGAAGGCTAAAGATGGTCCATGAAATAATTCTAAGATACTGATCTGCTCATCTAGCTTAACTAATGGCGCTGGAAAATTGATCGCCTCCGTTACTAACTTAGCCAAGTCATTCATAGGAATGGTATCGCCAAATAAATTGCTACAAACATTCAAAGCAATTTCTTGAAAAGAAAAATCTTTCAACTCTTCAAAAAATCCTTTAGGTAAAACAGGAATTTGTTCGGGCATATACAAACCATTGTCTTCTGGCAATCCTTGGAAGACGGCTGTTTTTAAATCTACAAAAATGTCTTTGTTATTGGTGCTGTATAAACGCATGGAAAGTTAGGTTTCAGGGGTCAGGAGTCAGGAGTCAGAGAAGTCTATGCTGACCCCTGACTCCTGACCCCTGACTCCTATCTAAAGAAGAATAGCTCCTTCGTTATTGATAGTGGAAATAAAAAGGGTGTTGTCTACGCCGTTGTCGAAGAATACTTTTTGCATAGCAGCTCCTGCTTTTTCGGCAATAAAGCTATTGGCACTCAAGGCAAAGATAGATGGACCTGCACCCGAAATGCTACATCCCAAAACACCTGCTTCTAGAGCTGCTTCTTTGACTTGATAAAAATTCGGAATGAGTTGTGCTCGTTGTGGTTCAATGATCACATCATTTAATGCTCGACCGATTAAATCAAAATTAGAGTTGAACATACCTACTACTAAGGCGGCAATATTTCCAGTTTGCTCAACGGCATTTTTGAGACTAACGGTATCGCTTAGAATAGCTCGAGCATCCTGTGTTCGGATTTTTATTTGAGGATGGACGACACTTGCATATAATCCTTTGGGGGTAGGAATGCGATGTACATCCAATGTAGTATTATCTCGAATTAAAATCATTCCGCCCATTAAAGATGGAGCGACATTATCTGCATGATAAGCGCCATCTGCCACCTGCTCCCCTAGCACAGCAAAATGTAATAATTCTCTTTTGGTCAACGGACGTTTTAATAATTCATTGGCAATCATAGCTCCTGCAACCGCACTCGCTGAACTCGATCCCAAGCCACTACTAAAAGGCATTTTCTTATGAATCTCCATTTCTATGCCAATGCCATTTGCGCCGACATGTTCGATTACTCTTTGTGCCGCAAAGCTCGCTGTATTTTTTTCTATTTCATACGGCAGCTTTCCTTTCGCTCCAGTAATTTTTGTGATTCGCAATCCCTTTTGATCCGATAAACGTCCGATGATTTCATCGCCTGGTTTATTCAATGCAAATCCTAATACATCGTATCCACAAGCTACGTTAGCTACTGATGCTGGAGCGAATACTTTTAATCCTGCGTTCATAACTTAGTCATTGGTCATTGGTCATTAGTCATTTTGTCATTGGCTAACTATTATACTTAGAACGGGATAAAAAAGTGATTTTACAATACTGTTTAATTGTTTATTTGTTGAACTGTTTATCTAAGTATAGCTTGTAAACGAATAAACAGTTACACAAATAAACAATTAGTTCACTTTCATAATTTTACCCCGTTCGCAGTATTATTACCCAGCTATTTGTCGACTATCGTCAATTTTTCTACGAGTCTCTTGTACTAGTTTTTTACTATCAGCAATCATTTGCTGTGCATATTCTAAGACAATTGGGCTTTCAATTTTTATAACCCCTCCATTTGGACCAGCTTGCTTGTGCCAACCTGCGGGTAGCTCACCTGAAGTCTTTTTAGCACCGAAAAAATTCCTGATACTTTGCTCCTCAACGTTCAATTGTTTCGCTATTTTTCGGATACTCCCAGCAGGTAAACTGTGCTTTATATTTCTTAATTCTTCAAAAGTAATAAGCATGGTTGAATGTTTTGATTAATCCAAGTTACAGGTTGAAAACTCGTTCTTGCAACTTGTGTTAATTGGTGAATTAATAAGGGGTTAAGTAGTCTGACAAAAATAAGTTAACAACTTTGCTTTTCAGTTGATTGATTATTAATTACTGATTATTAGCTAATTAGGCGTGTTCAGTAGCGTCTGGAAAATAATTAATAATCAATAATGTTACACTACTTATTTTTGCTCCTTTTCTGTCACTCATCTGTAATGCCTTCAAAAATTAACAGGAGTACTTTTTATCTAAAAGTT
>CALJIQ010000320.1 GCA_937973995.1 uncultured Saprospiraceae bacterium | reverse complement strand
GGCAACTGCTGCCACTCCAAAGGCAACTGAACCCCCTGCATCCGCAAAGTTTGAATTCGATATAAATAAGCTGCTCCTTGCATAATATGTTCTGCAATATCCACTGCCTCTCGGTTTTCGTATTGCTCTAAGTAAGTGCCTTTTACCCAATCGTTAAAAGCACCCATGGCAGGACCACACCAGATTTGCATGTCCATCTTCCGCTCTAGTTTTCCTGAATTGGCCCAATTGGAAGAAAGCCCTAGATACCAACGGAAGATGAGTGCCATTTTGCGTTTGGGGTTGTTGGCCGCTCTTTCGATTTGTTCAGGATCTCGTTCTTGGAAGAAATCTATGCAGTGTTGCCAGATAGTCTCTAGAGGAGCTCGGAAGACTTTCTCTTCTAAGGTCGTTCGATCCGCTGCTGGTATTTCATCAATGGAATTATAGCGCGTGTAATATTCGTACAGTTTTTTAGCCCTTGGTCCAAATAGAGAACCTCTTTTCAAGACTTGTAATTCCACGCCCATTTCAAACATATCCGAAGCAGGAGCCATCGTCACATCTGTGGACGCTACTTTAGCGAGCAATTGACGCACGTGCTCAGAAGTACCCGCTTCTACACAGGCTTGATTAACCGACCCTGTGACTATGTACGCCGCTCCCATCATGAAGGCAGCTAGGGCAGACTCAGGCGTAGAGATACCTCCTGCCGCACCTACCCTAATCGGGGTAGCATATTGATATTTATTTTGTATTTCATCTCTTAGTCCAATGATCGTTGGAAATAAAGCTACCAAAGGTCGGTTATCCGTATGTCCACCTGAATCCGCTTCTACGGTTATATCATCTGCCATTGGTACTTTAGCAGCTAGTTCTACTTGCTTTGTCGTAATCTTTCCTTGTTCTAATAAGCTGTTTAATAACTTTTCAGGAGCAGGCTGCATGAAATGTCGAGCTACTTCTTTACGAGACAATTTGGCAATTACTTTATTATTGATGATAACATTGCCATCTGTATCTTCGCTTAGTCCTGCTACTCGATAGTGGACAATGTGTTCTGTCAATCGCAGAAAGGCAGACGCTTCTACCACTCGAACGCCTTTTTCTAAATACAATTTGACTGCCCCTGCTTCTAATGCTTTTTCATTAGGGCTATGGATTAGATTGAAGGCGTAGGTTTGGGTAGGTAGTGCTTGCTGGATTTTTTCAATCGCTTCATTTACCCGACGAGGTACTAAGCCTGCTGCGCCAAAAGAACCTATTAATTGGGCTTGTCCCATAGCAATCACCAATGCCTCTGAAGCAATACCGTTTGCCATTGCCCCCGTTTTATAGTTATATTTTAATTGATAATCTCGTCGAAAGGTAGCATCACCCAATTGGTCAGCTGTCAATGGGGCCACCATGGCTAATAAATGGAGTCCTTTTCCTTCTTGGGTAATTTCTCCTTCATTGCTTACGCCGATTCGTCCGCCGAAGTCTTTGACTATATAACAAGGTAAGTGGGTGTTTTGTAATTTCTCTTGTATTCCTGCTGCATCAAAAGCGATGACTCTCGGCGAGCCTTTCCAATTAGCGGGTAATCCTTTTCCTGAGTGATTGAGTTGCATAGATTGCGTTTTTTGCAAAGCTAGTGTTTGAATCGCAGATTCCGCTGATTTTTATAGGATTTCGCTGATTAGATGGATAGGATTGAGTAGATGATTGCAGATTTTACATTCAATGCTATACTAGAGTCAGGATAAAAAACCGATTTCCAATATTGTTTATTTGTTTAATCGTTGAACTGTTTATCCAAGTATAGCTTGTAAACAGTTAAACGAATAAACAGCTTTTACATTTTCGGTAATTTATCCTGTTCGCAGTATAGATCCGTTTTAATCCGTTTATCAAAAAAATCTAATCAGCGGAATCAATTCCAAATCTGAGTAATCTGCGATTCAAAGGATATTCATAGTACTAACCCACTTAGAAATATCTTTTTTCTGAATAGCCGCTGCCATCAAGTCAGGAAATTGGTCGGGCGTGCAAGCAAAAGAAGGAATATCTACACTAGCGAATTTAGCAGCCAATTCTTTATCATAAGAGGGCGTACCTTCATCACTCAATGCTAAGAGTGTAATAAATTGGCTGCCGCCTTTCCGAATAGCCGTAGCTCGTTTTACCAAGTCTCTTTCATTTCCCCCTTCAAATAAATCGCTGATTAAAAATAGAATGGTATCGGATGGATTTTGGATGAGGGTTTCCGCGTAGGCGACTGCTTTATTAATATCTGTCCCACCTCCTAATTGGGTACCGAATAATAACTCAACAGGATCGTGTAGTTCATCTGTTAAGTCCACTACTGCGGTATCAAAAACAACGATGTGAGTCTGGATAGATTTAAGGGAGGCGAGTATCGCACCAAAGACACTAGCATACACAACGGAGGTCACCATAGATCCACTTTGATCTACTAAAAGGATGACCTTTCGCAAAGCCTGTCCTCTTTTCCCATAGCCAATTAAGGTCTCTGGAATGATGGTTTCTAAATCTTTTTGATAATGCTTGAGATTGGCTTGGATGGTCTTGTGCCAATTGATTTCTTTTAGCTTAGGACGGCGATTGCGAACGGCTCGATTGAGGCTGCCCGTTATCGCTTCTCGCATGGGGTGGGTTAGTTTTTTTTCTAATTCTTCGACTACTTTTCGGATGACCTTTCTAGCCGTTTCTTTGGTGCGTTCGGGCATCACTTTATTTAAGGAAAGTAATGTGCCGACTAAGGAAACGTCTGGTTCAATGGACTCCAAAAATTCGGGTTCAAAGATCATCTTTTCAATGTTCAAGCGTTCGAATGCATCTTTTTGCATGACTTGAACAATGGGCTTGGGAAAGTACTTCCTAATATCTCCTAGCCATCTATTAATTTTGGGAGAGGAACTACCGAGTCCTTTCTTTTTATCTCCCTCATCATCGTATAGCGACTCTAATACGCCATCAGCGCCTTCCTGCCCTTCAGTCAGCTCGACCTGTTTTTCTGGGTCTGCCTGTTGACCTAGAATGAGTCGCCATTTTTTTAGTTTATTGATCGAAGAAGTGTCGTCCAATGTTAAATTGAGAATTGAGAACTGAGAATTAAGAATTCTCCATTTTCAATTCTCCATTCTCCATTCTTTGTTTTATAAAATCCGAACCTTCATCTTCACATCCTGCGTAGGTCGATCCCCTGGGGCGGTCGGCACTACAGCGATTTTGTCAATCACATCCAAGCCTTCTACCACTTCTCCAAAAACGGTATATTCTTGATCTAAGTCAGGACGACCTCCAATTTCTTTATACAAAGCCCTTTGAGCAGGTGTATATTTAATTTTTTTAAACCGCTCCATATTATCTAATTGGGCGTCCGTTTGAACACTTCCTTGTACTACATAAAATTGAGAACCAGAAGACTTTTTTTCTGGATTCCCTTGCCCCGTTCTAGCAGCTGCTAATGCACCTTTGAAGTGAGGAGATCCTATTTCAGCATCTATTAAATAGCCTGGTCCGCCACCACCCAGCATTTTTCCTGCGGGTGCATTTCGAGATTCTGGATCTCCACCTTGCAACATAAAACCATTAATGACTCGGTGAAATAACAAATCATCAAAAAAGCCCTCATTGGCTAGCTTAATAAAATTTTCTTTGTGTTTGGGAGTTTCATTATACAATAATACTTTCATATTACCGTAGTCCGTTTCGATCATAGCATAGGTATTATCATCTCCCATACAAGCAACTAAAAATAGACTTACATATAGTCCTAGTAATAAGGTTTGAATTTTTTTCATCGCAAGTGAAATTTAAGGGTCAGGAGTCAGGAATCAGGAGTCAGATGACTTCCACTGCCTATGGCCTGACACTTTTGAATTAAATCTTAATCCGTAAAAATAATTGATTAACCTAAGGACTAGTCATTTGGACGCAGAATTATTTTCATTTTCGAATTGTTCTGACCTCTGACTCCTGTAGTGGCGACTAAAGTCACCGCTACATTCGGTTTCGAATCCAGTCCATTGAGTAATAACGAAAAATTCATGCCTATTAGAGGTAAGAGGTACTGGTATTCAATCCAACCTAAGTATCGAACATCTTCGAGAGGTCCGATACTTTTTTATTTTATATAGGTGACATTTGGCTAATCTAATTACCTTTGATGGCGCAGACGGGTTACTTATTCGTCTTGATAAGCGTTTTTAAAAATTAATACTATGAAAATTCAAACATTTTTACTCTTTATAACACTACTTATAGGGGCTTGTACGCTTCCACAAGAAATTATTCAGCCAAGCACAACTACCAAAGCAGACCCTCTCCCTCAGATGCAACAAGCAGATAAAGAAGCGGAGATGCGTGCCTTTGCAGATGAACTAGCCCACAAATACATCATTACAGATGGTCATGTAGATTTGCCTTACCGCTTAACGGTGAAGAATTTTAAATTAACCAAGGAGTTTTTGGGTATCCCTATTGAGACAGATGAAGGAGATTTTGATTATGTACGGGCGAAAAAGGGAGGCTTGGATGCGCCCTTTATGTCTATTTATATTCCAGCTTCTTATCAGGAAACAGGTGGAGCAAAAGAATTTGCAGATACGCTGATTGATATGGTATCAGGTATAGCGACTGCCCATCCTGATAAATTTGCCATCACTACTTCTCCAGCCCAAGCGAAAGCTAATTTTGAAAGAGGCATTATTTCTTTGCCAATGGGCATGGAAAATGGTGCTCCAATAGAAGATAAATTAGCAAACGTCGAATACTTCCATAAACGAGGCATCCGATATATTACCTTGACCCACTCAAAGGATAATTTGATTTGCGACTCTTCTTATGATACGACGGGCACTTGGCAAGGACTCAGTGCTTTTGGAAGAGAAGTGGTGACAGAAATGAATCGAGTAGGTATCATGGTGGATATTTCTCATGTATCGGATAATACTTTTTATCAAGTAATGGAATTGACCAAAGCACCTTGTATCGCTTCTCATTCTTCCGCTAGAAAGTTTACGCCCGATTTTGAGCGGAATATGAATGACGACATGATAAAGAAATTAGCTGAAAATGGGGGCGTTATTCAAATCAATTTTGGTTCTACTTTTTTGGATGGAGAGATCGCTAAACAGCGAAATGGATTAAGAAAAAAATTAGGAGATATTTTAAAGGAAGGTGGCTTGAAATATTCAGATGAAAGAGCCCAACCCATCATTAAGAAATTTCAAAAAGATAATCCTGTTTTATTTTCAGATGTACAAAAAGTAGCCGATCATATAGATCATGTAGTGAAATTGACAAGTGTAGATCATGTAGGATTTGGGTCCGATTATGATGGAGTTGGAGATAGTTTACCCACAGGTTTGAAAGATGTATCTCAATTTCCAAACTTGCTTTATGAATTATTAAAAAGAGGATATACAGAAGAAGATATTGCCAAAATCTGTTATCAGAATGTATTTCGAGTTTGGTCACAAGTAGAGCAAGTGGCTATGGATATGCAAAATAAATAAGCCCTAGTAATTCAACGCAAAGACGCTGCGTCGCAAAGAAAACTAACTCTTTGCGACGCAGCGGCTTTGCGTTGAAAACAAAAAAATACTTGAATAAAGAGAAAAAAATCGGAGTCATTGGTACAGGAAGTTTTGGAACTGCCATTGCTAATTTATTAGCCTTAAATGGCGTAGATACCCTATTGTTCAGTAGGCAATCCGCCTTGGTTCAAAAAATAACGGAATCTAGACAGCATCACGGCATTACCATTTCCGACCATATCCAATTGACCAATGATATAGCACAAGTAGCTAGGGAATGTGATTTGATTTTTCCTATTGTTCCCTCCTCTGGGTTTAGGGGAATGATGCAATCCTTAGGACCACTCTTATACCCCTATCATATTTTAATACATGGAACAAAAGGATTTGGTTTAAAAGATATCCAAGAGGAGGCCTTGCTATTTAATGAGACCAAGTTAACTCGCGATAATGTCTGCACGATGAGCGAGGTCATTCGGCAGGAAAGTGTAGTAGTAAGAATTGGCTGCTTAGCAGGACCCAATTTGTCTTCTGAAATTTTGGGCGGACAACCTACTGCGACGGTAATCGCTAGTCCATTTACAGAAGTAATCAAAAGAGGCAGAAAATTATTAAACAGTCGCCAATTCCATGTCTTTGGTTCGCATGAAATGTTAGGGATAGAATTAGCTGGTGCTTTAAAAAATATCATCGCCATTGGGTCGGGAATATTAGGTGGCATGGGTATGGGAAAAAATATCCAAGCCATGCTCATTACCAGAGGCTTAACGGAAATGATCCATATTGGAAAAGCAATGGGGATCGAGGCGAAAGCATTTTTAGGTACGGCGGGTATCGGCGATTTAATTGCCACTAGCACTAGTAAAGATTCTAGGAACTATACCTTTGGAATGCGCTTGGGAAAAGGAGAGGAAGTAGACTCTATTCTTGATTCTATGTTAGAGTCTGCGGAAGGGGTTCGTACTTTAAAAATAGCTAGGCAATTGTCTAAATATTATAAACTCCATGTTCCTATTGTGGAGATGTTGTATAATGTCGTTTTTGAAGGATTTGATAAGGAAAGAGCTTTGCATTATTTGATGAAATATCCTTATGCAGTAGATGTGGATTTTATGTGATGCGAGTTACGGGTGAGCGGGTTATCTAATAGGATATTACAAAAGTTTTTGAAACTTTTGTAATCTTAGTCTTATCATCTTATAACTTCTGTTTCTTCCACCATTACTGATAATTTATTGATGCCATCAATAGGGTCTTTTCGCATAAATTGCTCTAGGGTAATTGTATGCTTTCCCACTTCGTTGAAATAAGCTCCTTTTTGCAAATCCACTTCTAGCTCACATTGACTGCCACAGTCTCCATACCATTTTCCATACTTGTCCGCTAACTCAAAAGAAACTTGTTGTTCCATTTTTTTGCCTGAAGGAAAAAGGGTATGAATTTTTAAATACAAATTCTGATAAGCATAGTCTTCTGCATGATTTAAAGAAAGATAGATATTATAGACTTTAGAGGTATCAGCAATATCAAAAGCATAATCTTTTGTATCCGCATATTTCCAAGCCCCTGCCTCAATGGATTGAGACTCGTTGAAGATAAAATTTCGACTGTCGCAACTGGTTAGAAGTACAACAAAGAAAAGAGAAAAGAGAACAGTAATTGGTAATAGTTGCCTATTAAACAAATGACTTTGAGTCAACTGCTCACTAGGAGAAAAACTCTGCACCTCTGCATCTTTGCGTTTAATTAAAAAAATCATTAAAGCGTTTTTAAATACTCTATCAAATCACTCCTTTCTTCCGCACTTAATCGGTCTCCATAAATATGTCCTTGATTACCATAGCCTGGTAAAGTGGTATCATAAATTGTCTTGACATTTCCAGCATTTCGTTCTGAATAATTCCAACCTACTTTTTCATAATCCAAATCCGAACTATCAAAGTTGCGTTGCCAAAAAGTGGGGCGTTGTTCCCTATTCAATAAGTCTTCTAAAGTCGGAACAGAACCATTATGTAGATAAGGAGCGGTTGCCCAAATTCCATCTAAAGGCGGTGCAATATAGCCATTTGTAGCGACCAACTTTGCTCCGTTTGCTCCTTGCCCAAACCAACTACTATTATAAGAAGACAAAAAGCTATCATACCCATAATTAGAAGTGGCTAATAGGGGATCAGTTTTAATAACGTCTAATCCTACTAATAAATTGGGATATGTATCTTCATCTCCATAAGTACCGTGACATTTAGCACATTCCAGATTAAAAATATTTTTTCCCCGTTCCATCATTTCAATATTGACTGGACTTGGGTAGCGAGGTGGTTCTATGGTTTTTAAATAAGCCAGCACATCTGGAAAATTTTGATCTATCTTTTCCGCTTCTTCGATACTTTGCAACGTTAAAATACTGGCTGCCATAATGGTACGGCTGTGGTCGCCACGTCCTACGCCGGTATAATACAACGCATTTTTCTTTTTGGTATGCCACCACGGTGGCACATCGGAAGGAATGGTTGCTTCAGGTATGGGATACTGTGGCGTATCGCTCCAATCCAAGGTTTCCAAATTCCTGTGCGCTCCCAATACCACTGCCAATTTTCCAGCAGGATTTACTCCTTGTATTTCCGTAATCAGTTGATCTGATAATACAGCAGTAGCCCGCCTAAAAGGTTCATAGGCTAATCGCTCAGGAGCGTTTTCTCCGTAAGCTAGGGTCAGTGCATTTGCCAATAAAGAATTGTCTGCGCCTCGATTTTGCGTATAGTCAAAACTGTTATTTCCCAAACCTACTATTAATTGCCCATCTAAATATTCCGAGTGACAAGTTAGGCAGTTCGCAGCAGCTACTTCCACCCCATTAAATGCTGGGACTGCATTTAGAAAATGAGGTAGGTCGGCATTCTTACCAGTTCGATTCAACTCATTGCTATCGTCTCCTCCTAATATTTGTAGATATAAATCTAGTGGAGGACCACTTGCAACGTAGTCACCTGTAATCAAGTATTCGTATCCTTTTTGTGGATCGCCATTTCTTTGTGGGGTAGCTTCGATGAATTGGGTGCCTGCGGGAGGGGTTAGGTCTATCGTTGGTTCAGTGGGTTCTACAGTGGGCGTAGTAGTTCCTGCTTCGATTAAATCGTCTTGACAGGCGAAGAGGCATAGAAAGCTTAATAGAAAAAATAAATAGCTGTTTCTCATGATTTTAGTTGGATGATTTGTTGTAGACTAGATAGCTGGCATTTTTGAAATCTATTGATACCCCACATCTTTTGAACGACTAATCCCGAAGGGATTGAATGTAAATAACACCGTATGCAATGCGGTGGCAATGGTAATTTAGCACTGCCCCAACCCTGAAAGGGTTGAATATAGAGTGGCTAGTGTCACATTCAACCCTTTCAGGGTTGGAAACCGCTCAACGGTCCTTCCCCTAGATTACATCTAGGGTTATTCATATTCAATCCTTACAGGATTTTGCACATAAAAAAGATGTGGGGTATCAATAGATTTTTGAAATGCCTGCTATCTTAGTTTGATTCTTACTTTTTATGTTTCAATTCCTTAAGCGGTGTCAACAACCCTTCCAAGCCATTTAGTCGAATTTCATACATGGTTTCTAGTAGCATCCCCAGTTTTCCTTTTGGAAAACCTTTCCGCTTGAACCATTCTAAATAGCGCATGGGTAAATTACAAATCAGCGTTCCTTTGTATTTTCCGAAAGGTATTTGTTCTTGTACTAATTGTAATAACACTTTGGAGTCTAACATGTTTGGAAAATATTTTATTGAATGGTTGCCGTCGGGAAGCGATAGGATAGCGTCTCATCTGCTCACTTTGAGTGAGCTGATGAGTTGTTTTATTTATCTACCTCCAATATAGTATGCACTCATTTCAGATGAATTTATCCAGTGACGGAAAGTCACGGGATAAAAGGCTATCCAAGTCCCAAGATAAATCTGATTGATAATACAAGCCCCCTTCTTTGACGACTAAAGGAGAAGAAATATTGTTGGTATATAATTGTCCCGTACCTAATCCTTGTGGCAGAGGATTATTTAAAGTTGCCGTCCATTGAGCGATGGCATTCAAACCAATATTAGATTCTAAAGCAGAGGTAATCCACCAATCAATTTCATGTTGTTCACAAAGGCTAATCCATTCTTGGGTACCTTTATAACCTCCAATAAAACTAGGTTTAAAAATAAGGTATTGAGGGCGAACAGCTGTCAGTAAAGCTTCTTTTTCCGCCTTATGAAAGATACCTATCAATTCTTCATCTAAAGCAATGTCTAGCGGCGTTTGTTCACACAAACTTGCTAGGTCTTCCCACTGTTTAGGTTTGATGGGTTGTTCGATAGAGTGTAATTGAAAAGCGGAGAGTTGTTTCAGTTTTTCTAATGCAGTTTCGGGGGAGAAAGCACCATTTGCATCTACTCGAATTTCCATGTCCTTTGCGGAGAACTGTTGTCGGATATATTTTAAGAGCGCCAATTCTTCTTGAAAGTCAATGGCGCCGATTTTTAATTTAATACAATCAAATCCCTCTTGTAATTTCTTTTTGATTTGATCAAACATAAACGACTTCTCTCCCATCCAAATAAGTCCATTGATGGGAATTGGTTGTGTTTTTTCTAGGAAAGAGGAGGGAAATAATTGCTTGCTACCTTTAGCCGCTAAATCTTTCAAAGCGATTTCTAAGCCGAAATAAATAGAAGGAAATTCTATTAAACCATCAGTTAACCAATAATCTGTTTCATTAATTCGCTCACAAACTTCCTGCACTTTGTTTTCATAATCAGGACGATCATCTATGCTTAGGCCTTTTAATAATCCACATTCTCCTACCCCAATGATAGAAGGATGGATGGTATCATATAAAAAAAGAAACCAAGAATCTTTAGTTTTGAGGACTCCTCGGGAAGTGCCGCTAGGTTGTTTGAACTGGAGGGTATATTTTTTCCAATGAGCTTTTAGCATCTCTTAAACAATTCGTCTAGTTCGCTCTTTTAATAGCGCAATTATTTCTTCTTGCGATTGATAGGTATTTCCAATATTCACAAAATGCTTAGCCAAAATATCATAGCGTTTAAGCATGAGCCACAGCCATATCACGAAGTAATCAATGCCTTCAAAAACGATGGCTTTGTTGTCGATATATTTATCAATATTTTTTTCAAAATCTTGGGGCATATCCGTCCAGTGCATGTGCGGTTTTAAGTGATGCCCAATATGATAACCATCATTGAAACAGCGTTGGTTATAAACATTATTGATACAAGTAATGCTATTTCTATAATTATTCTCTGGCGTGTTGGCATCTATAAAAGCATGTTGTGCCCAATTGCCAGACATCATGGCAAAACGAACGATAATAGTTGGTAGAATAAATACTAGCAGCGTGGCTTTCCAATTTAAAAATAATAACACGATCCAAATCGCTAAGAAAGTTAACTCTCCTATAATTGCCTGCCTCATAAACTTCTTTTTATTGGATCGCTTGTGGTACTGAATTAATTCGAGTACTCCTAAAAAAAGAAAATGAATGAAGTATTTCATGTAGTCTATAAAACTATCTCGCTGGTACTTCATGGTCGAACTCAAATCGGGTTCTAAGTTATTCTCTGCATGGTGCATACCTATGTGGTGACTGAAATAGGTATCAGGCGATTGCCCCATAAATGGACATAAGCCCCAAGGAATAAATCGATTCCCGATTTTATATTCTCTTTTAAAGAAAGGACGATGACTAGTGTTATGCAGCATCAAGGTAAAAGGGCCCGTGTACCACAATAGCCCCACCGCATACGCCACTGCTAATGCCCACCAATACCAAGTGGTATTATCCATTACAAAAGCAGCAATGGCAGCAGGAACAAATAAGCAGAATAGTTTAATCATCAAATACATAAAAGGCAAGTCCCGCTCATCTTTCATGTATTTTAAAAAGAATTGATCCAAGACGCTGTGGTCTTGTTTTATAAAGATGGGATCTGTGATTGTACTTAGGGTACGCATAGGTTTTCTCTTGAGAAGAAAATGGCTTGATAGCTTGACGGCTTGATGGCATACATTACGTAAACCATGAAACAATCAAAACATCAAACCATCACTTCTACTAATGTTTAAAATGCCGATGACCAGTCATCACCATCGCCACGTCATTAGCATCACAATAAGCAACACTATCTTTATCTCGAATAGAACCACCCGGCTGAATGACTGCGGTAATTCCTTCTTTGTGAGCAATTTCTACACAATCAGGAAAAGGGAAGAAGGCATCGGAAGCCATCACGGCACCCTGTAAGTCAAAACCAAAAGCTTTCGCTTTGATGATGGCTTGCTTGAGTGCATCTACGCGTGATGGCTGTCCGCAGCCCATGCCGATCAGTTGTTTGTTTTTAACGAGTGCAATACCGTTTGATTTTAGGTGTTTTACACTGATACTGGCAAATAAAAGATCTTCTATTTCAGATGGGGAAGGGGCTTTTGTCGTAACAGTTTCTAGGTCCGTAGCAACCTCTGTTTTTAAATCGGTATCTTGTTCCACAACGCCATTTAGCAAACTCCTAAAACTACGCTGAGGCACATAAAAATCTTTAATTTTTAGCAAGATACGTTTTTTCTTTTTGGATAGTAAAGCAAAAGCATCCGAATCAAAATCAGGTGCGATTAATACTTCATAAAATAAATCATCAATAGATTTTGCGGTTTGTAAATCTATACTCTTGTTGCTAATAAAAATTCCGCCAAAGGCAGAGACATTGTCGCAAGCTAAGGCAGCTGTCCATGCTTCATATACCGTGGGACGGGTGGCTAAGCCACAAGTATTGGTATGTTTTAAAACTGCAAAAGTGGGATCTGCATCTGTAAACTCTCGCATAATTTGTACGGCAGCATCTATATCCACTAAGTTATTATACGAGATTGGTTTTCCTCCTAGCCGAACAAATATCTCATCGAAGTTCCCAAAGAATACACCGCTCTGATGCGGATTTTCGCCATACCGTAAAATGTCGGACCGATGGATGCTATATTTAAAAGAAAGATCAGCGGTGCCATCATTGAAGTAATTAAAGATAGCTACATCATAGTTCGAGGAGACTTTGAAGGCACGTCTAGCTAATTCCTTTCGATCTGCTTCATCCGTAAAGCCTTGTTTGTTTTTTAGTAATTCTAAAATTGTATCATATGCGGAACGAGAGGGCACCACCACTACATCCTTAAAGTTTTTAGCTGCCGCTCGAATTAGAGAAACACCCCCAATATCAATCTTTTCAATAATAGCGGTCTCGTCAGAAGTATTAGCAACCGTTTCTTCAAAAGGATATAAATCTACGATTACCAAATCGATTTCTGGAATCTCATACTGTTGGAGTTGATTCAAATGCGCCTCTTCTCTTCTTGCTAATAATCCCCCAAATACTTTTGGGTGTAAGGTCTTTACTCGCCCATCCAAAATGGAAGGGTAAGAAGTAAGACTTTCTACGGAAATTACTTTTGCGCCTAGTCGCTCGATATACCGCTGTGTCCCTCCAGTAGAATATATTTGTACGCCATTTTTTTCTAGTTCTCGAATAATGGGTTCTAAGCCTTCTTTTGAGAAAACAGAAATTAGGGCAGTGTTGATTTTCTTTACTGACATTCTTTAAGATGTAATTTTGAATTTTGAATGACTGAATTTTGAATGATTCGAGTCATTCTAAATTCAACATTTTTCATTCAAAATTAATTTGGAAAGCGCAAAAGTAAATAGAATGGTAGGTATTACAAAATACCTGATTATAGAGTTCTGAGAAATCAAAGCTTTTACAGTTTCTTTACATTTCTAGTCTAATTCATTATATTTGTTAGAACAAAAGTTTTTTAAATGAAGTCTTTAAACATTAAGTTTCCGTTCACTATTAATGACTTGTTGAACTTTTTTGACCAGTTAGATACTAAAGATTTACAGTTATTAGCCGATAAAATCTCTAGATTAATTTCTAATAGGAACAAGCAAAACCCTGAAGATAAAGAATCCCAATTACTTGCAATTATCAAGAATGCTTTACCCCAACCCTTTTTAATTCGATTTAAAGAATTACAATCAAAAATGGAAACTGCTACTTTAACTGCTTCAGAAAGGTTAGAAATGGAAGCTTATGTTGAAAAAATTGAAGAATTTGATACCGAAAAAATGAATGCGCTACACGAGCTTTCCAAATTGAGAAAAGTATCTTTCCAACAATTAGCAAAAGACTTAAACGTCTTTCCTTCCACTAATGGGTAGAATTTATATCCCTAAAGAAATAAAAAATAAGGTATTTGAAAGAGCGGCATTTAGATGTGAGTATTGTTTTAGCTTAAACCTTTACTCTTCTTCCCCTTTCAATGTAGAACATATTATTCCTATTAGTAAAAATGGCTCTAGCAATATAGACAATTTAGCTTTAGCTTGCCATGGTTGTAATCTTTACAAATACAACAAAATATTCGGTATAGATAGTGTAACTACCCTTCTAGAACCGCTTTATAATCCTAGAGAAGATAATTGGAAAGATCATTTTAAATGGAATAAAGAATTTACATTAATAATTGGGCTTACTCCAACAGGTAGGGCAACGGTTAACACGCTAAAACTTAATCGATTTAGATTAATCAACCAACGGTTTATTTTCAAAGATATTGGTTTGCATCCACCCGAGTTTACCGTATCAAAGTAACATCTCCACTCCGAGTCTCCACTCGTTCTCCCACTTGATACTCAATCACATACACATATACATCAGGATTTTGTCGTTCGCCTTGATAACGACCATCCCAACCCTGACTAGGCGTATCATTATTATAAACCTGCTTACCCCATCGATCATAAATTTTGAAAGAGGTAATGGTAGCAGGTGGACCTTGAATAATTAAATTAAAGAAATCATTGGTACCGTCACCGTCGGGCGTAAAGGCATTCGGCATCGTTTCAATGGGAGGGGTTACTAAAAAGGATAGACTCACTGGATTGACACAACCATCTACGGTGGTTACGTTAGCGATAATAGTTACCGTTCTTGGCGTTTCATTTAAATTTTCATTGGCAAGTGGAACGTAAGTAATGGTCGCACCTGATAAGCCACTGATTACTTGTCCATCTTCCAACCATTCAATAGATGCAATTTCATCGGTGGCACTTACAATAGCATTAATGGATTCTCCTTGGAAAATTTCATTAGGGCTATCGCTACTAATAGTCGCAGTAGCACCATCAATTACATCTATAAAAACAGACCCCGATACGGGACAATCATTTAACATCCCTTGTAGGCTGAAGTTAGTGGACATCACAGGACTAACCGTCGGATTAGGACAATCCATACAACTGGTTGCCCCTTCAGGCATCCACATTAATTGTTCTACTCCTTCTGGAATGTCTGCCATTAAGGTTAATCTAGTTCCAATACAGATTGATGGGTCAGCTGGACTAATAGGAATGTCTTCAATAGGGTTGACATTGATAATAGCGATAGAGGTATCCACACAGATTCCATTCGTATTGGTACGCATTAGAATAACCGAATCGGAAGCTGTCAAGACCAAGTTATATAATGAATCAGGTGTTTCAAAACCTGCATCAGGCATCCACAAATGTTGGATATCTGGAAAGAAAACAGGGTCATACAAAGGAGACTGTAAAATCAATTCTTCCCCTTCACAAACAGTGGTATCCGAAGGCAGGATGACCATATTGGTCGGAAGACTATCTACTCGTACAGTCAAAGTAGCTGTCGCCATACAACCAGCATTTGAAATGGTCGCTGTATAAATGGCGTTGTTAGTTGGAGACACCTCAATTTCAGTGACCACCGTATCTAGCTCTCCTATAAGGTTTTTGATAGTGGGTGGCAAGACAGGCGTTGTACTTGGATTTAACGTTAAAGTCTCTCCCAAACACAAGCCAAGCGTATCTTCTGATTGTTGAAAGGCTACTTCAATAGGAATGACCTCAACCGTTAATGATGCCTCTGTCATACAATTTCCTTTGCTAGCGCTCACAAAATAAGTATCCGCAACTTCAGGAAATATAATCGGATTAGGCTGTGTGCTAGAAAATGTATTATTGGCAGACGACCATTGATAATCAACTCCTTCTTGGACAAGCGTATTTGATAAACGAAGGTTTGCTCCTTGACAAACCGTAGTATCCCCAATCAATGCAAGAACAGGTTGGTCAAAAACTTCTACGGTAACGCTATTAAGAGCTGGTGCTGCACAACTGGCATTTTCTACTTTTAAAAAATAGGTCGTCGTGGTATCAGGTGTTACCATGAAATCTGATTCACTAGAAAGCGTTGCTCCATTTATATCTGTCCAAGTATAACTATTTCCAGCAAAGGCTTCTCCTCCTACATTTACCGTCGTTCCTCGGCAGATGCTTTGATCGTCTTGTAGCACAAAATCAAATGCCATCCCGTCCAATACCGTTAGTTCGTAAGTATCCCTTAACTCGCAAAGTGGGGTCGTCATTTTGACCGTATATTGAAAGCTACCTGGCGTAGTTGCCATGATGGTTGGAGTAGCACAATCTGTACAACTAAGTGGATTATCGGACGCCGACACCATCCATTCAAATTGCACTTGCGCTTGGTTATCAGAGACATTCAAAGCAATCACTTCTCCTAAGCAAACTGTGGAAGGCGGTCCAGCCTCTAAGTCATATACTTCCACTGTAACCGATTTACTAATGGTGCTACAAACCGTATTTATTTGAACGGAGTATGTAGTAGTCGCATTGGGAGAAGCAATAGGGTTTGGACAATCGCTGCAACTCAATCCTTCTTTGGGCGACCATTCATATAGAGACCCTCCTGTTGCATTTAATGGTGTATTCGCCCCAATGCAAATCCCTGTATCATCAGAAACACTAACCGCTTCTTCAATAGCACCTAGCACTCCCGTTGAGGATTCACTAAAATCAATAGCCACTGCACCATTGAAAATGACCCCATCAAAATCATTCACTAATACCACATACACTTCTCCTTTTTTCACATCAATGGGTTGTATAAAACCATCACTCAATGCCCCCTCACAAACATCTGTTACAGGAGTCCCTAATACGGGATTGATGTTGGTCAATCCCGTTACGGTAGATAATAAATCATCTGCCCAGGAACTTCTGATGGGTTGAGAATCAAAAGAAGCCGTACAAGCATTTTCTACACTTTGGAAGGGTCCCCAAATATTAAAATCAATATCTAAAGCTTCGTCTTGAATATTATTACTTAGTAAAAAAGCAAACTCTCCGTCTGCCTGCGCTTCAAAAGTAAACCAAGTATAATTTGTTTCTAACACTCCATCCCAACAACCATTATTCACATCCAATTGGAAAAATTCTACGTCTCCTTGTCCTGGTTCTACGGTCAAGGCTGCGGGTAAATCTGTATCACATCCATTTAATAGAAGGGCATTATCACATTGCGCTGCGGATGGAAATACCATCGGACAATCACTAGAAGGCGTTATGGAAATATTGAAAGGTGTACAATTTGTTTCTTGGGCTATTACGAAATAATAGGTATCGGCCTCTCGTAAAGAAATATTTGTAATATTTAATACGCCCTCATCTGCATCATTATCTTGAGCAAAGCAGGTAGCTTGCGCTGTATTATCATTTGGGCAGCCTCTAAAAACAGATATTCCTGCACCGGGTATTACTCCCGTTACCGAGATCGAAATACATTCATCCCCTGCGGAAGTATAGGCAAACACATAATCATCTCCTTCCAAAAATGCATCATTAGAACAAGGTCCATCCTCTATATTATTACCCGATAAACAAGTGGTTAGATTGTCTTGGGAAAAGGGCAAGCTATTGATTATATTAGGATTGGTACAACTGCGTTCTTCTTGTGGTGGGCAGATGGAAGGCGTACATTTCCAAGTCAATTTAAACCCTTCATCTTGGATTAAAAAATCAGAAACGAATCCGATCGTAACGCAACCACTTCCCACATTCGCTACCGTTTGAAAACCCTCTCCTGAAACGGCCCGAATAAATTCTAAATCATTTCCCTCTCCGTCGAATATAAATAGTTGATCAAAGTCTTCTTCGGTACGGTAAGTCTCTACGTTGATTTGGATGCACTGATGAAAATCATTTGGACAAATAGCAAATGTTGCTTCCTCTAGATCTGCATATGCCCCATCTGGACCTCCTGAATCATACAGCGTCCCTTCGCACAAATTGGTGCCGGGTACTTCTCCCATATTAAAAACGGGAGGTAAATCTTCAATACAAATACTGAAATTCCCCCAATTTGGGAGTGCGGTTTCTGAATAATCATTCACCCGAAGAAAATACTGGATGCCCGGTGTCAGTCCTAAAGCTCGTATTTCAATAGCATCCTCTAATAATTCTGCACTAGTACAAAGCCCTACATCCGACAATTCTCCTGCCTCGCACGAGCCCCTGTATAAAGCAATTTGCGGTAAGTCTATGCTATTTTCCGCTACTTTTTCGACCGTCACTTTTATATTTTCAATATCCCCGTTAGTCGGAACATTAAAGGTAAACCAGACATCTCTATCAATTGCTCCTCCATTGAAACAATCAGGAATATCGCCTGTATTGCTTTGGGTAGCATCTACATTACTAAATATTTGAGGTACACAATTATCCGCAATTGTTAAGGGAATAGCATTGGTACATTCATCATTGGTAGGTTGCCCCCAAAGGAAAAGTGGCAAAGCGGAGCATAATATACATATAGGTAGGAGTAGAACGGATTTCTTCATCTGGGCTAGTTTTAACCTTTATACAAATATAAGTTAAAGATTACTATACTCCGTAAAAGGCAAGAGGCTAGGTGTTATGGTATTTTGGTTTTACGGTATTGTGGTAGAGCTTACTTTCACGAAAATTTTAACGGATTTTACTCCCATTCTTGATATTGGTACCTCAACCATACGACCAAAACACCATATCCCACAAGACCTAGTCAATTATGAACAGGAAAGAATACTTGCTCACTAATAGCATCTACCTTTATTTAACGAAGCCTTAAAGTTCCATTAAGAACTATTAAGGAGTAACTTTCCGTCTTTTGTATAAGTCTTAATTGTGGAAGATTGCTTGATTATCAGATTGTTTGATTGTTGACTAACTTTACAAGTTCATATCAAACAATTTCAACGATCAAACCAGCATTCATTGAATTTAGCAATTGACATAGGAAATACTCGCACCAAATTTGGTTTTTTTAAAAATGGGCGTTTGCGAAAGAAAATGTATTGGGAGGAAAAGGATTTGAGCAAATTAGAAAGGCTCTTAAACAACCAAAAGGTTAAAAATATCATCTGTTCTACTGTAAAGACAGTAGATTCTAAATTTGAAAAAAGGATATCAAAAAATCGATTTTATATCCGATTGGAAGCCAATACCCCCTTACCGATACAAAATAAGTATCGTACACCCAAGACATTAGGGAAAGACCGCTTGGCAGCGGTAGTGGGTGCATTTGAGTTATATCCAAGTACTAGTTCTTTAGTAATCGATGCAGGTACCTGTATTACTTATGATGTGATTAGCGCAAAAGGTGATTTTTTAGGAGGTAATATAGTACCAGGACTAGAAATGCGTTATAAAGCCATGCACCATTTCACTGCTAAGCTCCCACTGATCGAAAGAAGAGGTGGACGCATCGTGGATATTGGAAAAGATACCGTTTCTGCTATGCGAACAGGCGGTGCATTGGGAACAATTCTGGAAATGGAGGCTTGGATTCAGTATTTTAAGAAAGAATACAAGGTGATTAACACAATCTTAACAGGAGGAGACGGAGATTACTTTGCTAAAAAGCTGAAATCCAAGATATTTGCACATCCTAATCTTGTCCTCATCGGTCTCAATAAAATATTGCAGCATAATGTCGAAATTTTGGCGTAGTATCATCTTCCTTTTTGTTGGCTTAGGAATTAGCGTAAGTGCTTTTGCGCAACCTAAAGTTAATTCCCCTTATTCCAGATTTGGATTAGGTGATTTATTGGACCAACGGTTTGCTGTTTTGCAAACCACAGGATTTACCAATGCTTATCATGATTATTATCATTTGAATTTGCATAATCCTGCCTCCTTGGGGCATTTAACGTCAACTTCTTTTGAAGTAGGCCTATATACGCAACGGTCTATTTGGCAAACGGACAGAGATGAAAATACCAGTTGGAGTGGAAATTTAAGTTACTTGGCATTAGGCTTTCCCTTGAATAATCCTATTAATCAGGTATTAGATAGGGAAATCAAGCAATTTAACTGGGGAATGGCATTTAACCTACAACCCTATACCATAGTAGGCTATGATGTAGAAACCATAGGAGATTTAACCAATATAGGTTCCACTACCACTCGTTTTAGAGGAACAGGTGGAACCTACAGAATGCAATGGAGCAACGGCTTCAAGTACAAGCAGTTTTCAGGAGGATTTAGTCTAGGGTATCTTTTCGGAAATATTGAAAATAACCGAACAGTGATTTTTAACGATCTGGAAGCTAGTTATGAAAATCGATTAACGGACGATTTCAATGTATCTGGTTTTATGTGGAATGTTGGAGCGATGTACGATCTTCAATTGACTAGTAAAGATGCCAGATTCCAAAAAAGCATAACCATTGGTGTAACAGCTAACTCTGACCAAAGTATTAATACAAAGACGAGTCAGTTTTACGAACGTTTTAATCCGTCATATACGATCCCCCAAGATACGATTTTGAATACATCAGGGATAGAAGGAGACGCAACACTCCCTGGTGCTTTGGGGGTTGGAGTAATATATACCATGGCGAACAAACTAAAAGTAGGCGTTAATTATGATGCCACTTCATGGAGTAATTATCGAAATGATTCCAAGCCAGAAACCTTATCCGATACTTGGAGAGTTTCTTTTGGTGGAGAATTTATTCCCGATTATTCTTCCTATAATAGTTTCGGAAAAAGAATTAGATATCGTGTAGGTGGCTTCTATGGTAAAGACCCTAGAAGTATTGGGGGAGAACAAATAGATCAATATGGTATTTCTTTTGGGATGGGCTTACCCATTACCCTTCCCAGACAGCAAGTCTCTTTTATTAATTGGGGATTTGAGTTTGGTCAAAATGGTAGAAATACAACATTAAAAGAAAATTATGGTCGAGTAACGCTCGGCTTTACCTTAAATGATAATTCTTGGTTTTACAAGCGGAAGTTTAATTAGAATTATTTCATTGTTCTATTGACCCACTGCTTTATTGTTCCATTGTCCAGCAGTACGTTGACTAACAATGAGACAATAGAGCAATAGGTCAATGAGACAATAGAGCAATGAAACAATAGAACAATGGAATTCCGTTTGTCCAATAAATTCAAACAAATTATGAAGCGAATAGAAAAGTTCTTCACAATCGCACTGTTACTAACAGTAGGATTATTTTTCACAGATGTATCCCATGCTCAATGTGGTAAATTTACGGATGCTGCTAATGCAGAAGAAGCAGAAACAGCCCACGTATTATACCGTCAAGATGCTAAGCAAAAAAATTATGATGCCGCTTATGAGAATTGGAGAAAAGCCTACTCTATGGCTCCTGCTGCGGATGGTGCTAGAGATGTACACTACACGGATGGTATCAAAATTTTATTGCACAAATTAGAAAGCACCACAGACGAAACGGAAAAAGCTTCTTTAAAAGAAGAAATCGTTAGTCTTTATGATTCAGCCATTAGCTGTATAGAAAGCGGTGCAATCAAATTACCAAAAGTTAATGTCGATCAACGTATTGCTTATCACATGGCAAGAAAGGCATTTAATCAATTCTATAAATTACAAACGCCTTATGTAGATAATATTCAAACCTTAGCGGCTGCTATCGAAAAAGGAGGAGATGATACGGAATATACGGTATTATACCCTTATGCTTTTATTGCGGTTCGTCAATTTATTGATGAGAAAATGACGAAGGAGGAAGCTAGAGCGATTCATTCGAAAGTGATGGATATCTTAGATCATAATATTGCCAATAATGAGAAGTTGAAAGATTACTACGTGCAAACTAAGGCTTCTGTCGAAGGTGAATTTGCACAGATCGAAACTAATATATTCGACTGTGAGTATTTCGTTGAAAAAATACGACCTACTTATGAGGCAAATCCTGATGATAAAGAAACGCTTAGAGAGACGATTACCGTTTTGAAAAAGCGTGGTTGTAAAGCAGGTGTGCCTTTATTAGATGAAGTAGAAAAGAAATGGGCAAAATATGCAGCAGAAGAAAATGCTAAGCGACAAGCAGAATTTGAAGCTAATAACCCAGCGTTCATGGCTAAGAAAGCATATGATGCAGGAAACTTCAGTGGTGCTATAGCTAAGTATAGAGAAGCTCTAAATGAAGTTACGGATCCAAGCAAAAAAGCAGATATTTATTTCCGTATTGCTTCCATTCAAGGAAGAAAATTGAATCAATATGGTCAAGCAAGAACGAATGCGATGAATGCGGTTAAAGAAAATCCATCTTATGGAAGACCATATATGTTGATTGGTGATTTGTATGCAAAAGCAAGTAGAAATTGTGGAAATGATGGATATTCAAGAGGATTAGCCGTATTAGCAGCAATCGGAAAATATAGAAAAGCAAAATCTGTTGATAGTTCTGTAGCAGCAGAAGCCAACAAAAAAATTGCTACTTATAAAAAATCTATGCCTACTAAAGAAGATGTATTTATGAGAGGCAAACAAGGAAAATCTGATAAAGTAGGTTGTTGGATTGGAGAGACCGTGAAAGTGGAGTATCAAAACTAGTCTTTTAAAAGAAGAGGACTAATAAAAAACGGGCTATCTGAATTCCTTCAGATAGCCCGTTTTTTATTTTGATAGTCAAAGCACCAAATTTCAAAATGCAAGAATCGCTTGTTTTGGAATTTGGAATTTATTATTCTATTCCTCTTCCTCCTCAACGATTGGTTCAAATTTTTGGCGGTGGTAATTGACCCCTGCCCCATAGACCCAACCTTCGTGCCCTGATTTGGCACGCACTTTTACCCAAGGCTCAAAGGCTACTCTAGTTCCTAAATTAATACGTTCTCGAAAATCAGTTACTTCCTCTAAAAAATACACCCGTTCATGTAAGTTAAATTGCTTGACAATAGAACTATCTCGACTAGGACCATTGCGTAATTTCAATTCATCCAAAACAACGTATAAAGCAGCTACCTCCTTAATAACCGTTTTGGTTTTTGGCGCAGGTTTTTCTTCTTTTTCTTTCTCTAGTTTTTTTTCTTTTGGCTCGCTTGCCACCTTCACCGAATCCAGTAGTTCAACAGGATTATCTAAGGCAGCTTCTTGTTCATATTTTGCCTGCGTGACCACGCACTTGGATACTGCCCAGAAAATGAAGGCACCAAAAAAAATGAAAATTAAGATCAATTCCATATTCGGAATAATATCTTTTTCCTTGGATTTTGGTTTAGCTTTACTCATGGTATGTTTACTTAGTTTAGTACATTGTGTAAAAAGTCTTTTATAATTTTTCGCTGCCCATCGCCGCTGCGCGGCTCGGGCAGCGTCAAGGGATTTTTGGGGCGACGTTTCTACAAAGTTG
>CALJIQ010000319.1 GCA_937973995.1 uncultured Saprospiraceae bacterium | reverse complement strand
CTAACTGCCGAGCTTGCGAAGCAAGCGAGGCATAAATTTTATGGTAATGGCTTCGCCAGCTTAGGTGTTTACCAAATTGTGTTTTTAGAGTGGACTCATGGCTTGATTGTTAATTTTGCTAACCGTCAAACCATCAAAAGTAGTTAGACAGATTTATTGAAACAGTTGAGAACTGATCAGATCACTTTGGAGTGATCAGATCAGACGCCTTCGTTCAATCTGCTCACTTAAAGCTGAGCTGATTGATAATTGGAACCATTTCATCTATTTTGTTCAATTACTAACCATCAAACCATCAGACCATCAGACCATCAAACTAAATCAAAAAGCAGCCCGAATCTGCATACTACCCAAGTGTACGATGGACCGGTCACCCGTTTTACGCCCCTCATACCCGATTCGCAGTTGCACATTAGTAGCTACTTGGCGATCTACTGTAATATTCCATAGAAAATTCTTGCCACTTTTTAAGCCTTCCAATAAAGACAGTTGTAAAGTGGGGTTAATTTCGCCATTTAAATCAATTTGTACAAAGGAGAGTTCGCTACGAAAGGAAGTTTTTTGGGTTTTGTTGTATTGAAGACTAGTTTGTAGTTCGTGGAATATGGCGGTTGCCGCTGATTCGGACAATTGGTTGCTGGCTTTTTGGTATTCATAAGTGCCACTAAGCTCCCATTGTGGATTGGGTACATACGTTAGTTTGGGGATTATTTTTTGAAACGTAATATCAAATGCTCGATTAGCAAATAACTCGGAGATTCGCTTACGTTGTCCATTGATGAACTGAATGGTACTATTGAATTGGCTATTAAAAGTAAATCGGCCTCTGATAAATTGCTCGGCATGTATTTGGCTTTCAAAACCAGTAGTTAGCAGATTCCTAGAGCGATTATCAAACTGTCCTACTTGCACATCATAAATCGGATGGTGTTGATTGAAATACAGGACATTGCGAATATTGGAAGCGATATTGATCAAAGAAGTATCTGCAATCGCTAGATCAAAAGGGTTCCAAACGGATTCTTGCCCTAGATCATTTACTTTTCTACTAATTCGCAAGGTAGAAAGTGTTGAAAATTGAGCAAGGAGTTTTTTCCATCCTTTTTGTTGTTGCCAAATCGCACGGGGCTGTAATTGAATACTTTGATTGAATAAGACATTATTGGTGCGGATGAATTCATTGGTAAAAGTATTAATGCGTATATAGTTGGCTTGGTCTCGAAAAGGGGCGGTTACAAATTCATTGATTTGCGGAATGCTATCTCCGTTCAAATCAAATTCCTCCGTTGGATTCCAAACAAATAATCCTTCTCCTGTATTGACTCTGATAAATTGGAATTCCGTCTTTGCTTCTTGTCCCGACCCTATTTCGTAATTGGTATGCAAGCGCAAGGCACCTCGCCACGCTTGCAGGTTATAATCCAACCTGCCTAAATAGGTAGACCTTGCTTGTTGGTCGCTTAGGTCCGCTTGGTTAATGACTAAATTTCTGTAAGAAAAATTCCATCTTAATTGTCCGCCCCGTTGATATTGCCATTGCCCATTTAGATTGATTTCATCTGCGGTGGTATTATTTAAAAACGCACTTCCCTTTGGCGCATAGTCATATCGTTTTAAATAATGGATATGCCAATGGAATTTACCCGTTTGGGGTTTTTCCAAATACACTTTGTACAAATCCCAATAAAAACTAGTCGCTTGCAAGGAATCAGAGGCAATACCTCGACGGTCGTTTTTCTCTCGTTCTCCATAGACCCCTATCTTCCAGTTATTGAGTTGTTCAAAAGTTTTGGAAAAGTCTATTCTAGGTCGAAAAAATTGGGTCTGTTCTTGCTGGGTTTCGGTGTTTAAAAGGCTACCATACATCTTTAGATCATATCCATTTTGTTGGTATTGAGATAAAAAATCGTGCTTAGTACCTGTATAAAAAGCATCTCTAAAAAAGCCAGAGAACCCATAGTCTAGGACTAGTTGATCTGCTTGTTGTAATCGAATAGTTCCTTTCCCTATATGCTCATTGGCAGCTTCTAATTTGTTCAATCCGATATTCCAATCCCGATTGAATTCTGGATCTCGATAAGGATTTAAGGCTCGAAAATCTTGTTGTACAAATTCGTATTTCAATTGGCTAGTCACTTCCCAGCCATTAGTTCCAAGAGGACGTTGTAGCTGATAATTTGTAAAGAGTGCCGTTCCTATATTATCTTCATTCCCATTATCGGACAAGCGATTTAAATCCGTATTACTAAAAGCTCCTTCTACTTGTAAGCTACTAAAATCACTAAGCAAGTACTCCGTTCCTAGCGTCAATAATTGCTGCTTTTCTGGAGCGGTTAATTGTTGGATGGGTGCAAAATTTCCTTGCGGTATTCCTCCCTCCGTAGGAGCTACCCATTCGAATACGCGACCGTTGGCACCTGTTGGATTGGCTTGGATATAATTGCCATTCCCCCACCCCACTTCTGTAAACCTGGCTGTTACTAAATCTCCTTCTGCGGTATTGGCAAACACCAGTATGCTAACAGGAATCGTCTGCAAATCTGTACGTTGGCTATCTCGAATTTGATAAACCGTATCTCGCAATAAGTACTGAATTCGGGCAGGATTAAATTCTTCTTCCAATGATCGAATGCTGGAACTAAACGCATTGTCTAATCCATCTCCTACTTCTTGTAATTGTAGCGTTTGTGCCTCTGTCAATTCCACATTACCCACTGCTCTTTTGGAATCTTGTTGGGAAAAGAAATTGGCATACAATCGCATCCGCTCCGTTTGGTAATTGGTATTCCAAGCCAATAAAGAGCGTTGAAAGGTCTGGTCAATATATTCCAGTTCCACGATGATTCGACGATCCTTGGTGATGAGTTGCCGATTCATAAAAGTGAGTTCGCCTCGGTTGTAGTCAATGACATAATCCGCTTCTATTCCTCTTTCCATCACTTGCCCATCTATCCATACTTTTTCGGTGCCTGATAAGATGATGATAAAGGGTTCTCCTTCATTTCCTTGCAATCTATAGGGCCCTTGATTTCCCTCTTGGGGGGTGATGAAGTTTCTGGCGAATTTGCCTCTGGCAATGGCTGCGCTGGCTTGGGTGTGGAGGCTTTCAACTCCCCCCGACCCCCTCTTTGAAAGAGGAGATACCTCCGATTTAATATTTTGAGTTGAGCGGGAAGTTTGCTCCGTTTCAATATTTCTTTGTCGTACACCAGAACTTTCTCGATTACCGTTTCCCCCTCTTTTTAAGAGCGTTGGGCTTTTGCCCAGAGACAAAAAGGAGTCGGCATTAGGGGGAGTTCCAAATTCAAACGTAACCCCCTGCAATTTCTTAAAGTACTTAGAAAAATAGCCCGCTGGGCTAGCTAATTCATAATCGCCCATTTTCAGCATGGTGTTGGGGCGATTGATTTGTACATAGATTTTGTCAAATTCATTGAGTTGTTGGGTATTGCCATCTGCTTGTAAGGGAATATTTTCATCGGTCAGGGCAGCAATTATTTCTGTATCGTCGCCTAACTTTCCAGCTATTTGTAGATTAAAACTGGAATTGAGCACTAGGTTTTGGCTATTGCCAAAAGAGATGCCTCTAGCAAAACTCCCCGAATATTGTAAGCCCTTGTTATCGAATAAGCTAGCTCTATCTTGGATTGTTTGTTGACCAAAATCTACGCCTATATAGTCGCCTTTGTATTCTCTTTTTATTAAAGCAGTATCTAGATGCTTGGTAGGGCTTTGTAAATCTACCTGTAAGATGCGATAGGTGATTTGTAAAGAATCTGCTAGTCCTTCTACCTGTTGCCATCGTATGGTATTGCCCAATACTTGGAAATCAATGGACGGACTAACCATGACAGAGGAAGGAAGTATCGGAAAGCGATCTGTTACAACCGTATCTGCCATTGCTACCGTTCGTTCCCTTTTATTCGACAACGACTGCGCTAGCCCCTGTTGGAAGCACCCTAAACAACACAATATGGCGATTATTCTAAGCATCCATTGATTATAACGTAAGGAAGGGGCATACAAAGATACTTGGCTTGGTCATAATTCGGACATAATCTGAGTCGAGTCTATTTTTACTATCCTTTTTTCCGAATTTTCTTAAAACAAATTTGTATAAATTAAAACATTTTGTGTTAAAAATTGAATTTTTCCAATTGTTTTCTTGTTATAGTAGTGTATCTTTATTGCTATAAAAAACCTCCAACGCCTATGCCTGCAAAAGCAACTGCTGCTCGAAAAGCCATCAAACGATTACAAAAAGTTCGACCGAGTGTCAATGGTAATTACTATGCTTTATTAATAGGCATTACGGATTATCAATACCTCTCTGACTTAGAATATCCGATTGAGGATGCTACACACATGCAGGAGTTGCTTTATCAGTATTATGCCTTCCCACAAGAGCATATTTTTTGTTTGAAAAATCCGACCAGAGATGAAATTATCGAAACCTTTGATGAACTAGATACCATCCTACAACCACAAGACAGTGTATTGATTTTTTATGCAGGACATGGTCATTGGGAAAAGGACCGAAATAGAGGCTATTGGTTACCAGCAGATGCTAAATCTAAAAGGCGGTCGGCATGGATATCCAATGCAACGTTACAAGATTATCTGCGAGGATTTGACTGCAAACATACCTTAATCATTTCCGATTCCTGTTTTAGTGGCGCTTTGCTATTGAATCGCAGTGATATAAGCGAAGCTAGTATAGATATTCAGACTTTATATGATACCAAAAGTCGCCAAGCCTTAACCAGTGGGGTAAAGGAAGAAGTGCCAGATCGGTCGGTATTTTTCCAATACCTAAGTGAGTCGTTGAAAGCCAATCGAACGCATTTTCTGACGGCTACTAAGTTATTTGCTAGAATTCGAGAAAAAATTATTAAGGAGAGTCCCAGTCATCAAAATCCTCAATTTGGTGCTATTTTGGATACGGACGATCAAGGAGGGGATTTTATATTTATTGGCAAGGGCAAGTCGCCCCTTACACTCTCTAGAGAAACCGTCTCTTTTAAATTATTATTGAAAGACGAACGGGTAAAGGAACGATTGCTCGCCTTGCGAGCGCAATTAGACCAACTCATCCCCACTAAAAAAGAGAATCCAAATTTGCTGTTAGCATCGTGGAATATCAGAAAATTAGGCGGATATGATTATGGAGGACGATTGCCAGAATCATTGGGCTATATTGCGGAAATCATCTCTCGGTTTCATATTGTTGCCATTCAAGAAATCTATGGTGACTTGCAAATTCTGGATGATTTAAAAAATTATCTAGGCAAGCATTGGGACTTTACCTTTAGCGATACGTCCGTAGGATATGGCTACCGATTGGGTTATTTCTTTGATCGAAGAAAAATACAGCAACGAGGACCAACAAATGATTTGATTTTACCTCATCGGAGAGTAAGAGACAGCAAAGGACGCTTCCGTTATGAACCCGTAGAACAATTGCTTCGACCTCCTTTTAATTGCGGCTTCCAATTCGACCAGACACGCGTTTTATTGTGCAATGTCCACTTGGTTTTTAGTGGGCAGGAGAAGAAAAAACGGCTACAAGATTTAGAGAATATTTTAAAATATTGGGAGCAACGGTTATCTCAAAAGAACAATTGGTCTAGAAATATTGTCTTACTAGGAAATTTTCAAACCGAAAAGGCGAAAGCTAAAGAGTTGCACATCATTAAGGATCATCAGTTTTTAATGTATGATAAATTACAATTGCCCTCTAATATCAAACAAAACCGATATTACAATCATATGGCATTTAGCCACTCTACCTCCCATACTTTAGCTTTACAGCAAGCAGGGGTGGTTCCTATCTTTGAAACCATATTCAGAAAAAAGGACGAAGAAGTTTATCTCCCTTTTTATGAATCGTTTAAAGAACAAAATGACACAAATTTAGGCACCAATAGAAGTAAAGCTAAATTTTATAAAGACCATTTTTACGATACCTTCTGGCGGGTCGCTCAGCTTTCTGATAATTTGCCGCTTTGGGCGGAGATTTCAATTTTGAATGATTAGAATTAATTTTGAATGAAGAATTTTGAATTTTGAATTTTGAATGGGTGGTAGATTCAAAATTCAATCATTCAAAATTCAAAATTGGTTAATGATACGAAATAAATTAATACAACTTTTACTACTTCCTTTTTCGCTACTCTACGGCTTAGGCGTTAGTATTAGAAATTTCAGTTATCGGTATGGATTATTGAAAGGGGTAGAATTTAATTTACCCGTTATATCCGTAGGGAACTTGACCATTGGTGGGGCAGGTAAAACACCCCATATTGAGTACTTAATCCGCTTATTAAAAGACTATATTGGTATTGCTACCTTAAGTAGAGGGTATGGTCGATCTACTAAGGGTTTTCTATTAGTTGATCCTAAACATAGTGCCGAACAGGTGGGAGATGAGCCTTTACAGTTTAAACGAAAGTTCCCTGAAGTGACCGTTGCGGTAGATGAAAATCGTGCCTTTGCCATTCCACAATTGGTCATGGAAGACCCTAATTTAAAAACCGTATTATTGGATGATGCCTTCCAACATCGAAGCGTTCAACCAGGTCTCAATATCTTATTGACGGAATATAGCCAACCTTTTTCACAGGATTTTTTATTGCCTTCTGGACGATTGAGAGAGTGGCGGTCCGCTTATCAACGGGCAGACATGATTATCGTATCTAAATGTCCATACGATTGGGATGAACAGAAAAGAGAAAAGATGGAAGAAAGCATCCAACCCCTCCCCTACCAAACGATGTATTATTCCTATTACCAATACGATGATCCTTATTATATTTTCAATCAGCATTACCAAGGACCATTACAAGAACAATGGACCGTCTTATTAGTAAGTGCTATTGCTCGCACGGATTACTTGGTGGATTATTTAGAGGAGAAGGTGGAGAATGTGAAACTATTACAATACGAAGACCATCATTATTTTACGAATTATGATGTCTCCCATATCCAGCAAACTTTTGAACGGATTGATGCGCCTAATAAGATTATTTTGACAACGGAAAAGGATGCCATGCGGTTAGAGTTGCATCAAAAATTCTTAACAGAACACCAATTGCCTGTATTTGTACTACCTGTTCAAGTGGCATTCCACGGTACGGATGGCGAGCGTTTTAATAAGGATGTGCAGGATTATTTGTTAGGGTTTAAATCCTAGAAAAAGTTAACAGTTGCGAGTGGTAAGTAGTGGGATATTATTGATTATTGATTATTAATTATTAATTATTTTCCAGACGCTACTGAACACGCCTAATTGGCTAATAATCAGTAATTAATAATCAATCAACTGAAAAGCAAAGTTGGCTAATAATCAGTAATTAATAAGCAATCAACTGAAAAGCAAAGTTGGCTAATAATCAGTAATTAATAAGCAATCAACTGAAAAGCAAAGTTGTTAACTTATTGTTTCGGACTACTTACATTCCTCACTCCTCACTCCTCACTCTTAATAATATTCTTAGCAGCTTTCATAGGAATCCCAATACACTTCCTTTCCATATAAGTCATCATCTTATTAATCAAAGCTAGGGTATCTTCATCCAATTCTTCTAAATCTTTTTTAAAAACTTCCTGCATCGCCTTTGCCTTGATTTTTTTTATCTGTACGGGCACTTGGCGCATAGCAATCTCGATTTGCCGACCTTCATACGCCTTTTTGAAGTCTTTGAGTTGTTGCTGTAAAAGCATTTTCACTAGACTTATTTCTTGTTTTCGGTAGGAGAGATTTAATTCTGCCAGTTCTTTTAATTCACCAATATCAATATAGTCTGTTGAAAATTGTTGGACGACTTCTGGACTTACATTATTGGGAATGGACAAATCAACAATCACTTTTTGTTGTGTATCCCCTTTTAGCAATTGTTGATACAAGGCGGTGTCAATAATCGCTTGCGTAGCCCCGGTACAGACGATCATTACCTCAAAGGATTCTTGGTAAGTAGCTAACTCCGTTAAAGCATAACCTTTTCCATTTAAAGAGGTGGCTAGTTGCACTGCTTTTTCAATACTTCTGTTGAAGACCGTAATATTCGTAAACCCTTTTTTTACTAAAAACTTTGCGACTAACGTATTGGTTTGACCAGCACCAATCAATAAAATGCGAGCCTCTTTAGACAAATTTCGATCTGCCAATAAATGCATCGCTAGAGAAACGACAGATACTGGTTTTTCCCCAATTCTAGTTTTGGCATATACTTCTTTGATCGCCTGCACCAAATATTTCATCAACAGGCGGATGTGGTCGCCTGTTAAATTCCAAGCATCACATTGTTCATACCCCTCTCTAACCTGACGCATAATTTCTCGCTCTCCTACCACCAACGAATCAATAGATGCCCCCACTTCGTACAGGTGGATAATAGCTTCATTTCCTTCGTAAATAGCAACAGATTTTTGAATTTTATTAAGGGATAGATTTGGATTTACCTGTTGAAAAAAACGATGTATGAAGGGTATATCTAATGTGGTATCTTTGTGGAACAGAAAAATGACTCGATTGCAGGTAGCAATGTACAGTAATTCAGATAGCTGAAATGCGTTTTTTAATCGAGTTAATGACGCTTGAAGTGGAGTTTCTTCTGAATGAGGTAGGATAAAAGAACCAATATCTTCCAACGGGACCTCTCGATGTGTTACCGTCAAAATCTTGTAGCCGTCTAACATGCTAAATCGTTGTCCTATGTTGGAATGTTTGATAGTTATGCTATTGTAGTGTTCCAGTAATGAAAATTGTGGTCTAAGAATTAGCAAATTTAGATTTTGGATATAGAAAGATTGTCATTATTCTGTAACAAGGTTAAACAAAATATTTTTTGCCTTTTAGAATAGTACTAAAATCGTGCTTTTTTACTTGTTTTGGGCAAAACTTTGAAGAAGTTTAAGATTTTTGTTTAAGGAAGTATTATGGTAATTGACTAGGTTTTATGGTTTTATGGTTTTGTGGTATTATGGTTGAGTTTTCAATGTGAAGCATAGGGTTGAAATCCAATAAAACTTTCGTAAACTCAAACTTTCACCACAATACCACAACACCAAAATGCCACAACACCTTTAATTAAAGTTATTTATATGGCTGACCCCAACTATCAACAAAAAGTCTTTGAGGTAACCCGCTTAATTCCAATAGGCAAAGTAAGCACCTATGGAGCCATTGCCGATTACCTAGCCTTAGGGTCTGCCAGGATGGTCGGATGGGCCTTGAATAAGTGCAATTGGGCAAGCGATGATCCGATTCCTGCTCATCGAGTTGTTAATAGAAAGGGAGAATTGAGTGGTCGTGGGCACTTCCCACATCCCTCTATGATGCAGGAACTTTTGGAAGCGGAAGGAGTAACAGTAAAAGAGCACAAAGTGCAAGATTTTAAAGAAAAGCTTTGGATTCCTGCAAAGGAATTGTAAGCGTATTCATTGATTCATTGTCCTATTGTCCTATTGTCCTATTGTCCTATTGTCCTATTGTCCTATTGTCCTATTGTCCTATTGTTCCATTGGCAATATACTGGTGAAAAGTAATCGGACAAAATGATAAAATAAGGGGCTACTCCCGACCGATGGCTTTCGCCGTCGGATGGGAAAGCACCAACAATGGGACCATAGATCAATGAAACAATAGAACAATGTGTACAATAGAAAATCAATAAAATCATTCAATTATGTTCGGAGATTTATTAGGAAATATGCAGCAACAGCAAGAAGACTTGCAGAAAAAGTTAGATACCGTTCAGTTGTCGGCTGCCGCAGGAGATGGAGCGGTTAAAGTAACCGTAACGGCTACCCAGCGAGTGGTAGATATTTCCATTGACAAGACTAAAATTGATTTAGAGGATACGGAACAACTAGAGGATTTATTAACCGTCGCCTTTAACCAAGCACTTGCTATGGCGGTAGAAGCTCAAACGGTAGAAACCAATAATATGGTAAAAGATATGATGCCTCCTGGATTAGAAGGGTTGGGTGGCTTGTTTGGTAAATAGAGGCGAAAGGAAAGGGGGTCTTTGAATAAAGCTGTTTTTTGTAAGGATAGAATACAAAAGTTTTAAAAACTTTTGTATTCTACTTTTCGCCATTTATCAAAGAATCAGAACTCTAATCAACGACATACCTGCCTATTGCGCTATTTTGATAAAATAACGCGAATAGATAGTCGTTAGTATTTCGTTGATACGGGAACAGTTGTACCATTGGTGCTTGAATCCCAGCATTTCCAAAAACGATTAAAAACTTTGTATGAGAGCCAGTAGTTGCCTCTTTTTTTTATTGGTATTTACCACTTTGTTATCTGCCCAAGACATTACGAATGGCTTGGTGGCGCATTATTCTTTCAATGATTGTGATAATCTGGGAAGAGATGATAGTGGGAATAATACAGATGCCATCCTCCAAGGAGAGCCAGGATGTGCTTGTGGGGTGGTAGGAGATGCTATTTTGCTGGATGGAATAGATGACTATTTATTGTTTCTTGGTACGATTAGCAATGCCTTTAGCACCATTGACTTTACCATTAGTTTATATATAAAGCCAACAAATCCTGTTGGTAGTCAAGACATCATTTCCAAAAGAGAATCTTGTAGCATTGATCGGACTTTTTCGTTGAGAATGACGGCTGGTGCGAAGATTGAAGCCTTGTTAAGCCAAGACGCTTCTCGAAATACGACCGTAGATGGTCAATTGCCATTAGAACCTTGTTGGTTTCACGTAGTATTCGTTAGAAGGGGCAATCGAAGTCAGCTATTTATAGATGGAGAAATGGTGGAGCAAATAGCCGCAGAATCTAGGGTAAACATTGATAATAATGCGGAATTGAATATTGCCAATGGAGAATGTGTTGGCATAACCGATAATCGTTTTGCGGGTTTAATTGATGAACTTCGCGTATATGATCGAGCGTTGCGAGTAGAAGAAATTCGAGCCTTAAACCTACAACCCGACCGCATACAAAATGAAAATGATATTATTTTCTTAGGTACTTCAGTAGAAGTAGCCTTGGGAAATACTTGTGCCGATCGTTTTTTGTGGACCCCCTCTTTAGGTATTAACGACCAAAGAATAGCGGAACCCACCATTACGCCTTCAGAAGAAGGCATTTTCACCTATCAAGTCAGTCTAACAGACCAATTTTGTACCGCCACAGATACTTTTCAAATAACGGTTATTGACCCCGAAGCCCTTCCTTGCGAAGCGCAACTTCCAAGTGCATTTACTCCTAATGGAGATGGTCGAAATGATACGTATGGCATCAGTAATTCTGTTGTTTTAGAAAATAAATTAATCACCTTTGAAATCTTCGATAGATGGGGTGGCAGAATATTTACTACAACGAATCCCCTTGATAAATGGGATGGGAGCTTTAATGGCAAAGAACTCAACCCAGGCGTACTGCTCTATCGGGTACGATATTTATGTGGAGCAGAAGAAAAAGTGGATATGGGAAGTCTTACTTTGTTGCGGTAGGGCTAAGCTAACTAGCTTGACCATGTTAGATTATCAATTATATCTATTTTGATTATTTATTGATACATCAATCAGATCACTTTGAGTTATCAGATTGAGCGAAAACGTCTAATCTGATGATTATTAGCTATTTACACTTTCCCATAACATTTAGCACCTAATTTATAATCAATAATTACCATTGTCCACTATATTTCTTAGTTACTAATACGGTTTAATATCGTCCTTATAGGTAAGCGTTAGTCCCCCTTTATTTAATTAGAAAAAGCCTAATCCATGTTTCCAAAAAAAATATTTGTCGGGATATTAGTCATTGCAGCATTCCTATGTACACAGTGCCATAATCATCCTACGGAAGCAAGTACGAAAATACCAACCATCGCCAAGGAGGCAACAGAAGTTGCTGCCACTGTCAAAGAAGAGGCAGCGGAAACTGCTGTAAAAGCGAAAGAAGCAGGAGAAAAAGTCCTTGCTGAAGCGAAGCCTACCCTGACTGCTGTTAAGGAAGAAGTAAAAGAAACAGCTAATGTGGTTGCTGAAAAAACAAAAGAAGTAGCTGCTACCGTGAAAGAAGAGGTCAAAGAAAAAGTGGTAGAAGTAAAAGAAAAGGTAGAACCTGTTAAGAAAAAAGCTGCTCCGAAGCCGAAGCCAAAACCTAAGAAGCGATCAAAAATAGCCTTCAAAGAAACCGTTCATGAATATGGAACGATCAAACAAGGAGAGGTCGTAAAACACGATTTCAAATTCACCAATACAGGAAATGCACCTTTGGTCATCAAAAAAGTGGATGCTAGTTGTGGCTGTACCTTTCCAAGTTACCCTTTTATTCCGATTGAACCAGGAGAAGAAGGCACCATTGGTGTGACCTTTAATAGTGCAGGCAAGATTGGTCCACAAAAACCTACGATCACGGTGGTAACAAATGGACGACCTAGTACACTTAAATTAAACCTAGATGGTTTCGTAGAATAGCCATCGGGATGTACTGAGTAAAGATTACCAGCAAAAGTTTATTGACAGTTATCTGACTTATCGATATTTTAACTACTTAAGGCGCAGCGTTATTGATTAACGTTGCGTCTTTCTTATATACGGAACTACTTTGAGTACAATCGAGTTAGTTCTACTAGTACGGAATGAGATAACTGGCTTTTTTGAAATGCCTGTTATCTGTCCAAAAATTTACATTCGGCGTCAACCGAATAAAGTCTCTTGAGTACTTACATTCATCATAAAATAATTCCTGATTACCTGAACAATATCCAACATTGAGAAAGCAGACAACCACTACATTTAATGACCCCATCCAATTGGGGCATCAATACCTGAACAGCCACCAACCTGAAGCGGCCTACTTAGTCATGCAGGAGAATCTTTCACAATTGCAACTGCAAGAAGGTTCCGATTTTTCTTTCCCTAGTCAACTTTTATGGTGTAAAATATTGGTTACAAAAACTAGATTTACAGGCAATCCATCCTTTGCTGCTTTAGCGATTAGTAAATTAGAAGAAGCAAGAACATTACTCCCTGCGACCGTAAATCATAATGCTCCTTTACCGCTTACTGCTTTGTTAGCACAAGCAAATATTTTAATGAATAATTATGCAGTTGCTCAACAACTCGCTGCTCAATTACTTCTTTTTAGCAAAACCAGTCAATCCACTATTTCTAGTATTGAGGCTCATAATTTATTAGGTAAAATTGCCTTACATAAAGGTAAATATGACCTTGCACTAGAACATGCTCGCAAGGGGCAAGCATTTTTTCTCAATGACGGGTCGCTCAATGACGATCTTGTTCTTGCGAATAATTACCTCCTTCTAAGTCAAAGCTTATTTTTTCAAGGAGCCTATGATCAAGCATTTTTATATGGTGAAAAGATCATTGCTTTAGCTAATGAAAATAGCCTACTCGAGGAGTTGTTAATAAAAGCCTTACTGTGGTCTGCCTTTTCTGTTAGCAAACAAAAGAAATATGCCCAAGCCATGCAATTATTGTTGGAGGCAAAACGAAGAGCATTTTCTATTCAACACCAGCAACTAGCTAACGAGATAGAATTAGCGATAGGTATGTTATATAGTCTTGTTTCGGATTTTCCAAGAGCTATTGATCTATTTACCAACCTACAATCGAATAGTCAGTTCTTTTTAAATGACAGAAGAAGAAACTTGGTATTTCATCTCGAATGGGGCAAGGCCTGTTATTACACCCAAGAATATGAGCAGGCACAATCCCTCTTTAACAAAGTAATTAGCCGAGCAACAGGAACAGATTATCACAGATCTTTAGCCCTGGCATATGCTTATCTCAGTTGCATTGCTACTGCCCATCAGAAAATTCCAAAGGCATTGAAACTGGCTAAAAACTGTAATAGGTCCCTAACGGCACTTTCTCAAGATGTAGATGGCAGTCAAATTAATTTAATCAATTTGGGTAATATTCATTTTCAATTAGGGAAGTATAGCGAGGCAGTGAAATTGACTAGCAGAGGTATTGCAACTGCCAAACGCCTACAGGATGAACTAAGCGAAATCAGAGGTTTTCAATTGATGGCTAAAATCTTTCAACAACAAAAGGATTTCAAAAACGCCTTCCTATATCAATCCATTTCTTCTAAATTTTACGAAGATTTTTTCTTAAAAAATGCTCGGAACGTGATTAGAGAATTGGAGTACGAGTTTGAGTTAACGGAGTTTAAAAAAGATACGCATTAATCAAATCGATTGCGAAACTCTTCTTTACACCAATGGTTCCAAATGGTCGTTTTAGTAGCCTCAGGATCAGGTTGTCCGGGCGGAGGAGTAATCTCCTTCATAAAGTAAATAGAAAAACTTTCCAATTCCTTTGAGGTATTTGCATGCTCCTTATTCCAACAAGAACAGTAATAACTTCCCCAAGCGAGCAAATATTTCTTGTTCTCCTTGGAAGCTCTATTGATTAAATACTTTTGCCAACGCTCGTTTTTGTAGGTGGTAGATACTTTGTCTGGCTTGGTGTAAATAATGTTATCCCTATCATTGAGAATATCAATATGTTTTCCACTTTTCAACTGCGCATCCATTACAAACCAACCATCAGCTTTCATGGGGAAGGGAGCAAACATATTCCATTGTTGCCAATTTCCAGTAGCTCTGACAACATATTTCAGATAAGGTGGGCATTTAACAATATTATTATTCCCTAGATTCCAAAATAACACCGACACCGCAACGAGTACCATCAATCCGCTAGGCAACCAACCCAATCTTTTATAAGATTGTTCTTTGATTCCTAGATTGATAAATGGCTTATTCAGCATCGCTCTAATCTTATTTCTTACCGACGCTAATCGATCATATATCCCCCATTTTTTACAGTGATTTTCAAAGAACGCACCAACCATTGGCGGCATGATTATCAACCACATAATGATAGCAGCCCAAGGGAAATTACCCAAGGTCATGAATAGGAAAAAGCCAAAGTGCAAGCCCATAAAGAACAATACGCCTACCAATCGAAAATATCTCCACGCAAAAGGAATAAACAATAATAGAAAGCCAAATTTTTCAAAATAATACGTGTAAAAAGTCAAAAACTCCATCATCTTAGGCATACCCACTAGCATAGGGGTCAACGTCTTTTCAAACATGTCTAACCCCAAGGCGTAATGTACCGCAGAACCGTCCAACCATTCGGCTCCCGTTTTAGAAATAGCTGAAAAGACATAAATATAAATCGCCTGTAAGATGTAGGCTATCGTTGCAATGGATAGAATTTTTCCAGATTTGGGGAGGGAGTTAGTAGTGAATTTATCTACTGCATAGCGTGCGTTAACTGGTAAAAAAATGGCAAAGAAAACGGTCAGTTTTACAATGGTATCGCCCCCGTGTGTCACTTGTGGATTTCGAACCTGAATAGATATTAAGAGAATATATAATAAGACTAAGAAGAATTTAGTGCGGTACCCAATCATTACCATCACGGCACAAAACATGGTCAATCCAAACAACAAGACTTGTCCCTCATAAGACCCCGTCGCCATGTTTAAAGAAAAATTCCAATCAAACCATTCATTTTCTAATAATACCTTTCTAGAAAGGAGCCCATCATCTGTGTAAAAGGCCGTTAAATCAAAAGACCGCCTAATCGTATCTACTAGCGCAATAAAGCTCACCAATATTCTAAATATCCCTAACAGCCTCAAATCCATCCGAAACATATCTAATAGCCGTTCTTTCATAGTAGTTTAATTAATGGTTGGGATAGGGTTGTCTGTTTGGGGTGAATAGGTAATTATTACTTGATTTTTCGACAAATCAGGTGAAACGCTACCATCCGCAAATCAGATTGGCATCGAGCCAATCTGATTTGCACAAGGGTTTCTAAAGGGGCAACGGAGGCGCTGCCTCCGTTGCCCCTTTAGAAACCCTTGTTTCCTGAAATGGACTCGATGTCCATTTCAGGAAAGGAATCACGCGATATGTCAAACAACCTTATAAGTGCAAGTTCAAGTATCAAACACAAGTTCAAAAGCGTTAACGTATAGTTTTTGAACTTGTACCTGACACTTGTGTTTGAACTTTAATTTCAGCTTATCAATTAAAACTCAAACTTATACCCAACCCCTTTCAAGGTCTTAAAATAAGTGCTACCGATTTTTTCTCGTAGTTTACGGATATGTACATCTATGGTCCGATTACCTACAATGACATCGGTACCCCACACTTTATTGAATATTTCTTCTCTGGTAAATACTTTTCCTGGTTTGGAGGTGAGTAGCACCAATAATTCAAATTCCTTCTTAGCCAATTCTATCGTTTCCTCCCCTCTGGTAACCAATACTTTTTCTTTATCGATGACCAAATCCGCTACTTCAAAAGAGGCATTGGCATTCTCATCCTCTTGTCGTTCGGTTCTTCTCAACAGTGCTTTTACTCGGCTAATTAAAAGTCGGGGTCGAATGGGTTTGGTGATATAATCATCTCCTCCTACATCTAAGGCGGCTATCTGAGAATAATCTTCGTCCCGTGCCGTCAAGAAAGAAATAATGGTTTTATCAAACACACTATCTGAGCGCAACTGTTGACATACCTCTACACCATCCATTTCTGGCATCATAATATCCAAGATAATGAGATTGGGCTTTACTCGATAAGCTTCCTCTATCGCCTTTTTACCATTACTAGCCGTAGCTACCTTAAAGCCTTCTTTTTCTAGATTATATTGCAAAAATTCTATAATATCTGGCTCATCATCAACAACTAAAACGGTTGGAATTTCTTTCATAATGGTTGGAAGTCTGTTTTCTTTTATAGTATGATTGGTGGCAAAGTTATGATATTATTGATTACTGATTATTAATTATTCGCTGGATACGAATAATCAATAATTAAAAATCAATAATCAATTTCCATGAATAAACTCAAAGACATCAGCTGAGGTGTCTTTAGGAGAGAATTTTTCAGAGATGACTTCCCCTAGCATATATATATTATAGGAAAAGGCACCATGCTTACCAGCTTCTTTCTGTGCAATCCAGTCCGAAAAGTCATCCAAATTATAATAAATGCCTAATTGGTATTGCTGTTTTACCAGATCATAAATGGCAAAAAGATCGAAGTGACGAAATTTATCGGAAACTACCTTTAAATACATCGGATGCCTCAACAAATCTTCTAATAAGGGATCAATTCCAGCGGATTCATAAGGAGGGAAATAAAATATCTCGCTAGTGATGCCTTTTTTGGTTAAGAAAAACTTCAAGGCTTCTAATTTACCACGAAGCAAGCTAGAAGGGATATTGTTTAGATCTAAATTAGCGAGTGGATACCACTGTTTGGTATATAAATTAAAATAATCAACATCGCCAATCCGAGATTTATAATCAAAGCGTGTGTTACCCGGTACGATATACCCTGGGTAATAGTATTTTTTACCTTGGTCTAAAGAAAACTGCATTTCTAGGAGCATGGTATAAAACCCAAGGCTATACTGCCCATAAGAAGGGTCAAAGATGCCATTGATACTGGCTACACTATTTTCTCCTACATCAAAAAAACTAGCCGCCACCAATTTATTATCATCGTATACCTCAATTTGCCGAGTATCATAAATAGAATAACTGGCACCACTCAGTAAAGATTGGCGTAAACTACGATAGGCACTGCCTGTATTAAAGCGTACTCGATGTTTTTGGTACAATACTTCTTTGGCGTGGTCAATGACGGCAGGGCCAATTTTATAAGTAAACAAGCGACCATTGCGATTCATGATCTTTCGGAGTCGCTTTTTAAATTTGAAGTTGGTGAGGTCTTGGCGAATCCAGATAGCAGAATAGAAACCACGCTCCATAAACAAAAACCAGCAGGTAAAGATAGTTTGACCCATACGAAACCAACCATTGGCTAAGTAATCATCCAATTTGTCTGCTGGTATTTTTCTTAATGGATAGTGTACTTCTGTGTACAAATCTTTTTCTTTTTTAATTCACTCATGCACTAAGAGTATGTCTAAATTTCTATCGGCTGAAAACCAATATTTTGTAAACCTGGCTTTGAAAAAATGAGTTTATTTAGCTCGCTAAACGCACTAATTTTTTCTTTGCCAGAACCACAAACTATTGATTTTCAACTCGAAATAAATTTTAGACATACTCTAAAGAAGCGGAGCGTCAGTTGGGTTTATTTATGGAAAGAGGATATTGTAAGTCTTTCCACAATCATACCATTGTTCTACGAGTAAAGATAAATATTTTAAAAATAATTAGAAGTTTGTACCGAAATAAATCAACTCCTTTGTAATATGAAAATCATTAGGATGGCTACTCCAGCGGATGCCGCTCAAATTCTAGACATCTACGCCCCTTTTATAAAAAATACCGCTACTTCTTTTGAAATGGAGGTACCCACCGTTGCTCAATTTGCCCAAAGGATGGCACATTACTTGGCGGAAGCCCCGTGGTTGATTTGTGAGGAAGACCAGGTAATTATCGGATATGCCTATGCCAGCCCGCATAGAGGACGAGCCGCCTATCAATGGAACCGAGAGGTGTCTGTGTATGTACATAACCATCACTATCGCAAGGGGATTGCTCGGTTGCTCTATGAAACACTGTTTGAGTTACTCTCCTTACAAGGGTACACGAATGCCCTCGCCGGCATCGTGCAGCCGAATGAAGCCAGTGTGCGCTTTCATGAAAGTTTGGGCTTTGAGAAAGTAGGGACTTATCGTAATATTGGTTATAAATTGGGTGCTTGGCGGGATGTCGCTTGGTATGAGAAATTTTTAGGCGAGGAGTCCGCTGCTATTCCTACTATTCAATCTATGGAGCAATTGATGTCTTCTGAAGCGTATGCAAAAATTATACTTTCTGCAAATGTGTCTTGATATAATCTGGGCATCAAATTTCCTAATTGTAACGTTTTGCGTACCTAGATAGGATGGGAACACGGGTGGAACGGATTTAACGGATAGAACGGATACCATACAGGACATGTATACTTGGAACGGGATAAAAAAGTGATTTTCCAATACTGTTTAATTGTTTATTTGTTGAACTGTTTATCTAAGTATAGCTTGTAAACGAATAAACAGTTACACAAATAAACAATTAGTTCACTTTCATAATTTTACCCCGTTCGCAGTATATATAAAAGAATAGCACCTATCCTGCTTAGAAATCCGTTTTATCCGTCTCATCCGTTGAATCCGTGTTCCCATCCTGCCCTATTGGAGTCTTGGGTACGCAATCCGTTATTATCAGGAAATTTATTTTCATTAATTCACT
>CALJIQ010000318.1 GCA_937973995.1 uncultured Saprospiraceae bacterium | reverse complement strand
AATATGTAGGTTATAGGCTCGCCAAAGGGCTACTATTTGCTGCCAATCAGCATGTTGATAATCTTGATAAGTGACCCAATTTTCTTGTTCGTAGCCATCAAATACCATATGATCTTGCCATTGGGCAATGGTGAAGCGACGATGGTTATTGCAGGCGGAATCTATTAGATGACCGATTAGTTCTATAGGAGACCATTTATCAAGAGCAGGTTTTTTGTGGATGAGGTCGGTAGATAACTTCGAAAGTTGCTCATAGTGTTGTTCAATTGCTTTTCTAAAGTCGGTTGTAAATTGCATACGTATTTGTTGAAAAGTGTATGGTAGAGAATTACCAACTAAAATAAGTAGCAATTGATTCAATTACAAGCCTAGATGATGTAGTAACTTTCCCGTCAATAAGAAAAGCTGTCTGGATAGAAATTATAGCTTAAAAATAGTCTTCCCTTCTTTGATGGTTTCCACTACTTGTATATCCTTAATCGCATCTGCTGCTACAGTCAATGGATTTTGATCTAACACTACCAAGTCCGCCAATTTCCCCACCTCTAACGTTCCTTTTACCTGCTCTTGCCGATGCTGATAAGCACCGTTAATGGTGAGTGCTTTCAATCCTTGCCACGGGGTAAGTCGTTCATCAGGACCTAATACCTTACCAGTTCGGGTGGTTCTGTTGACAGAGGTCCATAATAAGAATAATTGGTTGAGCGGGGTTACCATGAAATCTGTATGGTTGGTATAGGTGATGCCCATGTCGGTTGCTGTTTTTAAAGGACTTAAAAAGGAAGCACGTTCTTCTCCCAAATTTTCCAAATGTACATCTCCCCAAAAGTAAGCGTGGTTGGTAAAGAAAGAAGGGATCATTTTTTCTTTTACGTATTTTTCTAATTGATCGGGACGCACAAATTGAGAATGGATAATAACGCTACGCAAATCTTCCTTCGGAGAGGGTAGGGAGGCGACTGCTTTATCATGGGCTTCAAAAAACAAATCAATGGCGCCATCTCCATTGCAATGGGTGAATAGCTGAATATTATTTTGGTAACAAGCCGTTACTAATTGGGTTAATGGTTCTAATTCTAAAATGGGAAATCCTCTACACTCATGCATACATCCTGGTACTTCTGTTAAATAAGGTTTACTAAAATAAGCAGTCTTCCCTTGTGGCGATCCATCGCTTACAATTTTTAAACCTGCTATTCGAAAACCATTAATGGACTCGCCAAATTTAAATGCTGGATTACCAATGAATTCTTTAGCATACTGAAAACTGGCTAAGGCCTCTACGTCAATTTTAAATTTATCTGTTTCCGCTACTTTCTTTAGCAATTGCATGGTTTTCATATCTGTCAATCCATCCTGTGCCGTAGTAACGCCTCTAGCAGCATAATAGTCCTGTGCTTTTTCAATTAAGCCTAATAACTCTTCTGCATTTGGGGTAGGGATTCTTCCTCTCATTGCAGCACTAGCGGTTTCCTGTAAGACGCCACTAGGCTCATTAGAATTGGGTAACCTGACAATTACCCCACCAGGTGGATTAGGGATCTTTCCATCTATTTTTGATACTTCTAATGCCTTGCTATTGACCGTTGATAAATGCCCAGAGACATGCATTAAATAGACGGGATTATCCGGAAATGCTTCATCCAAATCCAATTTATTCGGATGGCGTTTTTCGACCAATTGGTCTTGGTCATAGCCCCAACCTACTATCCAATCTCCCTTAGGAATAGCTCTCTCTTTTTGGTAATCTTTTAATTTATGAATGATATCTGGGATGCTTTTTATTGTGCCGACAGGAGGGCTATTAAGATTCGCCAATTCGATGATACTCGTGGTGAAGGAGAAATGACTGTGACCATCCACAAAGCCGGGTAAAAGGGTTTGGCCTTTTAGGTCTATCATTTGGGTGTGCGCTCCATTCCATTTTCCAACATCTATTTGTTTTCCTATTTGAAAAATCTTACCGTCCTTTATTGCAATAGCTTCTACTTGACGATTGGCATCTACCATCGTCAGGATATTTCCATTATAATAAATGGTATCTGCAGGGTTGGCAACCTTGGGTGTGTCTTTACAAGCGGACAAAAGGAAGGCTAAAAAAAATAAAACTGCAAAGGGAAAAGAAAAAGTCGCCGAACTACCTAAAAGTGATTGGCGACTTATAAATGGATGGAATAGAAAATTGTACATAAGGCAAAGAATTTACCCCAAGATACTACTCTTCTGCCATCTTTTTTAATACATCTAATTCTCTTATAATTAAATACTTTTTGGTGAAATGAATGATACGTTTTCTACGCAATTCATTTAATAAAGTACTGACGGTTTGTCGAGCGGTATTGGTTAATAAGGCAATTTGATGTTGCGTGAAAAAATCCCTCACTACCCATTCAAATCCCACTCGACTGCCTGCATCTGCTACATAATTAAGTAAGAAATGGATAATTCGTTGATTCGAGCTCAATAGCACCATTTGATGATTTTGCTTTGTTATTCGTTCGGAATATTTAATAATGGACTGTAGTACTTTTTGGTTGAGCACAGCATTATGCCGCATCAAATTATGAAATGCCAGTAAAGGAATAGCTTTTACGGTAACATTAGTTAACGCTTTGGCGGAGTGAGTCAATGATAAGTTTTCCGTTAAAGCGAATAAGTTGATAAACTGATTTTCTAATACATATCCATTAGATAACTCTTTACCCAATTCGGGGTAAGAACTCAGTGATAATGCTTTTCCTGAATCTAAAAAGTAGATATTTTTCGGTGGATGGCCTTCTCTAAAAATATAGCTTCCTTTCTTGAAGGGTTTACTTGGATATTGTTCTAAAATCTCTGATAAGGATTGATTGCTAGAAGTTGCAGATGAGATTGGTTGGGAAATTGCAAAATTAGTCATGATTCTTAATTTTAGGTAATAGAGTTTGTTTAGCAATGACAAAATAAAAGGTACTTGTATCTGGTCATTACTCAATAGAGAAGTTAGCTCTATGCCAATAGTAATGCTATTGGGATGCCAAAAAAGAATTAATTCGTAATTAATTGATAATCAGGTTATTAGTAGAGTATTCGTTTTTAAAATAAAGTGTTGCCCTTGCTTTTATTCTTATATTTAAGAACGATTCTTTTTTTACAGAAAAAATGATGGAAAGTAGTTTTGACGGAAGTTGGTTTGTCCAGTTTATTCTTCCTCAATTATTGAGACTTATTTTCTTTATTGTAGTCTAAATGATCGTACGTTTCTAAAAGCTCATTCATAGACAGCTTCTATTTTAAATTTAGAGAATTACCACACCTGCTTTTTCATCGTAACTAACCATAGCCTTGTTTGATAAAAGGTCAACTACTTTGTCCGTTACTCCTAGTTTAGTTTCGATAAGAACGGACTCCTACTTTTTCAAATAGACTTTTTCACCACCCTAATAGAAGACAGCCGTATGATGGTTTTCTTTCAACAAGGGATAAACTATATTATGAATATGCAAATTATACCAACCAACTATCAACTCACAGTTTTTGTAAAAACACTGTTCGTCTTTGTATTTTTTTCGTTGTATTCTTGTACGGAATCCCAATCTCAAAATTGTAAGATAAAAGCGAATAAGGTTGGCGAAAATTCCCACAGTAACTTACTTTCTGTTTATGATTTTGGTGGGTCAACCTTCGTGGCTTGCAAGACAGGAGTAGTAACAACCGTAAGTTTCAAGGTTCACCCAAAGTCGGAGACTCAGTCTAATGCGATGTTCTTTATGGAGAACGGTATTGGAAATGGGGTAGTTGAAAGTGGTTCACAAACTTATGCGGATTATGTACAAGGTAATGTTTCCATTCCAGGAAAGGGAGGGAGTGCAGTTGTTAAACTAAAGGAACCTTTCCCTGTTCAAGCGGGTGAGACTTATACTTGGTATGTACAGAAAGACCCAGATGCAGGACCACTTGTTCAAGCTGCGGGCCTTGCTCCAGAAAATGGTTTTGAAGGTGGTTCTTTATGGTTTAATAATCGATATTACAGAGATGTGGACAATGTGTTTACGGTTACTATCAAGTAATTCAAGTTCTTTATAACTTGAATCAAATTCCAAATCTCAAATTCCAACCAAGCGTTTCTTGTACCTAGATGAATAAGCGGCATTGGAATTTCTCATGTTAACAAACGTAATAAGATCAAAAAAGCCAGCTAAGAATCTTTTTTTAACTGGCTTTTTTATTTGTTCTTTGACAAATTCCGTGAAATGAAGGCAATTAGCAAATCAGATTGGCATCGAGCCAATCTGATTTGCACAAGGGATTCTAAAGGGGCAGGTCAGGCTTTGCCTGACCTGCCCCTTTAGAATCCCTTGTGCAAATCAGATTGGCTCGATGCCAATCTGATTTGCTAATTGCCTTCATTTCACGGAATTTGTCAAAGAACAAATAAAAAAGCCAGTTAAGAAAAGATTCTTAGCTGGCT
>CALJIQ010000317.1 GCA_937973995.1 uncultured Saprospiraceae bacterium | reverse complement strand
TTTTCAAAAAACGCTATTAAAATCCCTGTCTCTAAAGAAACCCTATTGCGAGGCGACGCTAGTCGCCGAGCAAACTCTTGCCAGTTTTGTGCAAAACTGAGAGAGTAGAAAGTGAAATTAGGTTGGTTTTATTGAATTTTAGGAAGTAGCTCGCAAGCTAAGGATTTATATAACAGGATTCAAGTTTTATTAGTTCACCTTTTGAAAGAAGTGGGAGGTGTTTTCTTCAATATTAAAATGGGAACATAAGTACATATATTGTTATGAAGCGGCTACGATTGTTGTTGATCTAGTCTTTTGCGTAATGAGCGGATCACATTATCAGTAGTTGGACAGAATAAATAAAACAGTGGATTAACTCGTCGGATGGCTGCGCCGTCCGATGAGCCTTCCCATCCGACGGCGTTAGCCATCGGTCGGGATTAGATCATTGTTTCGTCCATTCTGTACAAGTACTTCCTATTGTTGCTTGCGGATAAAAGCAGTGTTTTTATGGACCCAACAATGAATCAATGGAGCAGTAGAACAATAGGACAATAGACAATAATCACAACTCTGTCGCCATCTATACCTTATTTCCTATCTGATTATGAACCTAATGGAGCGTTTTTTTCGTCTAATATTACAAACAATTCTATTTGACTAAGAAGATAAATAGTTGGATATTTGTAAACCAAAACAGTGACAAATTTATACCCAAACATTCCCGTTAAGTCTTCCCTCCGAGAAAGAACTATACTTCTTCCTAAATTGATTGGTACCCTTTACAAATTACTTACCTTTTTCCATCATATAACAACCTGCATTTTATTCACCCATAAAAACACCACTTCGCTTTTAATGCGTTAGGGTAAAAAGTATGCACATACAGAAATTTCATCGGTATTGGCTGATTTTATTCCTCTCTGTTGTTGTAGGTACGATAATGGCTCAAGACTGTAATATCCGTTTTGAAGGAAAGGACACCTTGTGTTCTAAAGAAATAGTTACCTATATGGCAATAGCAGGCACTTCCATTTCAGATGTGGAGTGGGTGTTAGATGGAGATATGATTGGAGTGGGAGTGGAACAATCTATCAATTGGGATCTATATGGAGGAGGAGAAATGGAATTATGTGTGCAAGGGGCCACTCCTTGTAATGGTACTACCCCAAGTTTTTGCCAAATTATTAAAGTCTTGCCTACCGTCGAACTAGATAGTTCTTTAACCTTATGTACGGGTCTTTTTATTCCTGTCTTTAATCCAATAACGGGTTGGAGAGATACTGCTTTTTCCACTACGGATATTCATACGTGGACTTATGTAGATGTAGCAGAATGTAGGGATGTAACCTATGATTTAACCATCACACTGCCAGCGACCAATTCAATAGGAGACACTTCTATCTGCCAAGGAGATTATCTATATTTAGGGATAGATTCTTTTAATACCAATGGTCGCCATTGCGGTCGAGTGTTAGATGAGGACGGCTGCATTACCTTCTTATGTAGAAGATTAGAGATCAGAGATTCTATTAAAACTTTTGTGGATACGATTGTCTGCAATGAGCATCTTCCTTTTGAAATAGCAGATACGCTTATTACAACTACTAGTGAATTTGTGGGGGGATTTACAGCAATGGATGGTTGTGATAGTACGGTTTTTTATAAGGTAACTGTATTGGATCCAATAGCTTCCTTTAGAAAAGATACCATCTGTTTTGAAGGAGATTTAATTATCGGCGATACAAGTTTTAGTGCCACTGGTATTCACCAATATATTTATAGTAGTGTCTTGGGTTGTGATAGTATGGTTACAATTGATCTTTTAGTAAGGAAGAAGGTGGAATCAAATGTGGAGATTGATATGTGTGAAGGAGATATGCTTCCTATAGATCAGGATATGGTTACTTTAGATACGGTGATTGATACGGATAGCATTGGAGTAGTCAATGTCACAGGCATTGCTATTGACCAAAATGGCTGTGATAGTACGATTTTTTATTCGATAGAAATTAGACCCAAATCCTTCACCCAGATAGATACTACCTTGTGTTTTGGGGAATCCATTAATATTGGAGGAAATATTATTCGATCTGCTTCTACTGCTACGGTTGTTTTGCTCAATCAATATGACTGCGATAGTACGATTAGATATAATGTACGTATTACACCAGAGCAACCCATGTTTGAGTTTAAAGAAGTGGTCTGCCCAGGAGTAGATTTATATGTAGGAGATTCTCTGTTAACAGAGACGGGCTATTATGAAATTTTAGTTCCAACAGATAAAATGTGTGATAGTCTAGTAATAGCAGATATTATAGTGAAAACAGAAGAAGAGGTGACGACTGTGATGGAGGATATTTTATGTGCGGGAGATACTTATAGAGAAATTAATGATACGATCATAAGGACAGGCGGGATGCATATCTTAAGGCATCTAAAAACAACGACCGACTGTGACAGTATCATTATTTTAAATCTAGAAGTATTAAGTGGGGAAGAATCTGAGATCGCCGAAGAAGATATTTGTGCTGGAGATTTCTTTGTGCATCCTGACTTCCCATTTGATACGTTAAGGACAGAGAATACCTTCTTTCTTGCCAAGCGAAATCCTGAAACTTGTATAGACTTTGATTTAGCCATTACCATTAATTTTATGGATTCTATCCATGTGGAGATGAACCAATTATTATGCGAAGGGGACAGTATTGCCGTTGGAAATAAATATTACAAAGAAGCAGGCACTTTTATAGACACTTTACAGCGGACAAGCGAACTAGGTTGCGATAGTATTATTACCCTCAATATAGAGTTGAGAGATTGTAATATTGAAATAGAAGAGACGATTGATACGGCAGCTTGTAATGGGGTTCCCTCTGGGGCAATTAGCTTTTTTGTGACGCTTGGTAAACTACCGATCATCTATGAACTATCCTCTCCTTTATTGGAGGAGGTGCTAACGGATACTATACAAGCGTCAGAAGAAGTCATTCAATTTGATAGCTTAGCTGCGGGAGGATATTTACTAATTTTACAAGATACGCTTAATGGCTACAAAGAGTTTAATTTATCCGTACCTGAGCCAACCGTCATGAGTCATACTTGGGAAGTGGATGATTTAAATGGGTTTCAACTAATCTGTAATGGGGATCAAAATGCCTTTCTGGAAATAGTAGTTTCTGGGGGGACGCAACCCTATTCTTATCTGTGGGATACTGGCGATCAAACAGCAGGTATGACCGACTTAGATGCGGATACGTACAAGGTAACCGTGACGGATGCGAATGGCTGTCAGTTAGTAGAATCATTAAACCTAGAAGAACCACCACCTTTATCAACAGAACTAGACATCATCAAACCCAATTGTGAAGATTTGAGTGCGGGAATTATTTCTATTATGGGGATAGAAGGAGGCGTAGAACCTTATGAATTTCAATTAAAAGGAGAATCTGCTTTTTCTTCTCGTATGTCTTACCCTCGATTAGAAGCGGGTGATTATGTACTAGCAGTGAAAGATGCGAATGGCTGCCAAAAAGAAATAGATGTAAATCTTCCAGCGCCCGCTATTCCAGAATTGCAATTTGAGAAAGAAATTTATATTGATTTAGGGGAAGAGGTGCAATTGCATTTGGATGCTACGGTTCCTATTGCCCATACCATATGGGAAGGTATGGATGGCTTGAGTTGCTATGATTGTAATTCGCCCGTTGCCATGCCTTTAGAAACCCAGACTTTTACGGTTACTGCCACTTCGGTAGATAGTTGTACGGCGACCGAACGGCTAACTATTTTTGTGGATAAAAAACGAGATGTTTTTGTTCCTAATATTTTTAGCCCTAATGGAGATGGGATCAATGATCGCTTGGTGATTCATGGAGGACCAGAAGTGGTAAACATCAATTCTTTTCAAGTATTCGCCCGTTGGGGAGGAATGGTATTTGAAGCAAACAATCTGCTTCCAAATGAAGAATCTGGTATGTGGGATGGTACTTTTGGTGGTAAGCGCTTACGCCCAGATGTATTTATTTGGAAGGCTACCATTACCTTTATTGATGGGGTGGAAAAAGAATATTTTGGAGATGTAGTAATAAAATAGTTGCTGGATGCTGGATGCTATTGTACCCAACTGCCAGCTTCCAGAATCAATAGTATCCAGAAGTAAGAACACAAAATGCGAAAGGACGTCCGAGGACGCCCTTTACAACAATAACAAACAAAACCAACTAAAAAACCTTAAAAAGGTTAATTTGTCAAAGTCTTTTCAAACAAATAAGGTTTGTTAGATAAACATGAGTACAAAAAAGGATTTGCTATAAAACGTCTAATTCTCGCCAATCGTTTCCTCCTTCCTTACTTTAACTATTGTTATAATGTAAAGTACTTGTCATTTAGTAAGTTCTCAATGATGAATTTTGAATGATTGAATTTTGAATAAAACGAGATGCAATAGGACGAAAACACAAAGATGTAAGACGACTACCTATTCAAAATTCAAAATTTTTCATCCAAAATTGAGTACTTACAAAGACCAAAAAAAATAGAGGAATAGCAACCAATGCACTATTCCTCTAATAAACGGATAATTATTGAGCCTTTTTCAAGGCAATCACAAAAGTAAAATCCGTTTATGCAGTATGTTTGCCTAAACGGATTTTTTGTTGGTAGGTTTTCAGTATAATCTTCGACGCTATACTATGGGCGTTTCTCAGGAATCACCAACGCTGGTATATTTAAGGAACTATATAACTCATTGAAACGCCCCACTTCTGTATCCACTATCTCTTTATAATTTTGCTTGGCTAGGTCCCACTCTTTTATCAAATCTTTAAAACGGGTTTGTACGCCTTGGGTTAACTGCGGATCGTGGCTATCAATTTTCCCTTTTAAATTCATGAAATGAGAATTGAGTTGATTCGGAAAATTAATCACATCTTGGAAAGTCTTTTGCTTGGGTTGAATCAAGCTACCTTCTACATAATTTAATTTGTCTAGGATGCGCTTTCCTTGTTGTATCAACGTATCTGGCGCATTGACCTCTTTCAATAGTTTATTATAATTCTCCACTTGCGTTTTAACCTTCCGCATTTGATTGACCGTCTCGTGAATATCAATCACGGCATCATCAATTTGAGTCAATAATTTTTGCTGAGCTTCATAGTCGGCAGCGGTTGCTTTTAAGCGAGGGTCAGGAATAATTATAGCGGTGGTTTCAGAGACTCGATCTCCTGAAGATAACTTCAGTTTGTAAGTGCCTGGTGCAACCATTGCGCCATTGTACGTGCCATTCACAAATACTCCGTTGATCGCAGGAGTAGGATTAGAACGCATATCCCAAGCGAAGCGATTCAGTCCTTTATTCCCACTTAATGCTTTGGATGGGCTGGGACCGCCTGGGTAACTTTTAAAGGATTCATCCTTTTTGCTAGTATAGCTGCGAATGACAAATCCATCTTCATTCAATATGTCTAATGTTAACTCAGTAGAATCTAATTTGGTGGGCAAATAGTAATCTATAATAACACCGTTCATTGGATTTTTTCCTAGATTATTTTCTCTGCTTCTTCCACCATAGCTGGCTCGAACAGTTGGTTTTGGTTGGAATACCTGCAAGTCTTTTTGTGTTTGTAAATTATCCGCTTGCTGCAAAGCACTCAAATCGTCCAAAATCCAAAACCCTCTACCAGAGGTAGCTATACATAAGTCATTATCTGCAATGGTGAGGTCATTAATTGGACAGACAGGAAGGTTTAATTGTAACTTATTCCACTTGTCTCCATTATTGAAGGAAACATACAAACCCGTTTCTGTTCCTGCATAAAGTAGCCCCTTCTTTTTAGTATCCTCCCGCACTACTCTTACAAAATCTTCTTTAGCAAAACCGTTGGTGATTTTAGTCCAAGTTGCTCCATAGTTGCTGGTGCGATATACAATAGGTGTAAAGTCGTTGAATTTATATTTCATAATAGCCACATAAGCAGTGGCAGGATCATGAGGCGATACATCAATGGCATTGATAATGGCATCTCCAGTACCAGCAGGCGTTACATTGGTCCAGTTGTCTCCACCATCTTTGGTGACATGAATCAATCCACAGTCACTACCCGTCCACAATACATCAGCGCTATGTTCGGATACTTCAATATAACTTAGGGTATTATAGTTTTCACCTCCTGCACCCTCAATTGTAAATGGTCCACCACCAGGACCATGTTTATCTTTTTCATCTTTGGTCAAGTCGGGACTAATCTCAGCCCAACTAAGACCACCGTCACTGGTTTTTAAAACCTTATTACCGCCTGAATAAATGACATTATAATCTTGTGGAGAGGCGACCAAAGGAGAGTTCCAATTAAAACGGTATTTCATATCCTTTGGCAACATGCCTAAACCAATAACTGGATACGCCATGATGTCTTTTCGCATCTGCGTTTCTGAGTCGTATTTAGAAATGATACCGTGATACGTACCCCCATAAATCGTCTTTGGATTATCTGGATCAAAAGCTAAAAAGGCACTTTCACCACCAGCTACTGGATGCCAATCTTTCCAACTTACGCCCCCTCTTCCTCTACTAGCAATGGAGACGGTGGAGTTATCCTGTTGACCACCATATAGTCGGTAAGGGAATTGGCGGTCCGCAATGATTCTGTAAAACTGGACAGTCGGTTGATTATTTTGAGTGGACCAAGTTTGCCCATGATTAAAACTAACCGCAGCACCTCCGTCATTTCCAATCAATAAGTTTTTGGGATTATTAGGATTAATCCAAAGATCATGTTGATCGCCATGTGCTACGGAGATGGTTTCAAATGTTTTGCCTCCATCAATGGAATGCAGCACTGGTGCATTTAACACATATACCTCATTTTCATTAGTAGGATGGGCAAATATTTCTATATAGTACCAAGCTCTTGCGATCGTAATTCGATCTTTAGAAGTTTGCTTCCAAGACATGCCTCCATCGTTAGAGCGATAGACACCTGCTTTTTCGCCTTCTGCTTCTATATTGGCATAGACTACATTGGAGTTAGCTGGAGAAACATCCACTGCTACTTTCCCCATTTCTTTAGGTAAGCCTTTGCTTAATTTTTTCCAAGTCTTTCCGCCATCTGTGCTTTTGTGCATACTGGAATGAGGACCACTTTTTACCGTCCACGGATAACGTCGATGATTCCACATGCCTGCATATAATACCTCTGGATTATTGACATCCATACTTAAATCTGCTGCACCTGTATCTTCATCAATGTATAATACTTTATCCCAAGTAGCCCCGCCATTTATGGTTTTATAAACCCCTCTTTCCGCATTGGCGCCATAGGCAGCTCCTTGAGCTGCTACATACACAATGTCTGGATTAGTAGGATGAATACGAACGGCAGCTATATGCCGGGTTTGTTCCAATCCCTTTAAATGGGTCCAAGTTTTTCCACCATCTAAGGATTTATAGACCCCATCTCCATGAGAGGTCATTACGCCTCGAATGGCATGTTCGCCCATGCCTACATATAGGATATTGTGATTGCTAGGCGCCACCGCTATCGCTCCTACTGATCCTGTTTGTAATTGCCCATCAGAAATGTTTTTCCAAGAAGTACCAGCGTCCACTGTTTTCCATATTCCACCTCCCGTACTACCCATGTAGTAGGTCATCGGATCGCTAGGAACACCTGCGACAGCTACACTTCGCCCGCCTCTAAATGGACCTATACTTCGGAACTTGAGTCCTTTATATAAGTTACCGTCAAATGATTTTTGGGCAACCGCTGTATTGGTTTTTTTATTTTTTTGGGCATAGGAAGGGGAGCAGGTAGCAAATCCTAGTGCCAATAAAAGTAGTAAGGTTTGTTTAAAGAAGTTCATGTAATGTTGGCGTTTTGGCGTTGTGGCATTGTGGCGTTGTGGCCAAAATGCCACAACGCCATAAAACCATAACGCCTATGAATTTATAATCTCATGACTATGAGTAATCTTTACTGTTGGTTCTAACATTTTAGAAACTGAGCAGTATTTCTCCATGGATCCGGTCACTGCTTGTTCTGCTTTTTTAGGTTTGATCGTACCGAATAATTTAAAGTGGATGTGTATATCCGTAAAGACCGCTGGTACTTGGTCGGTTGCCCGATTACCCGTCACGGTCACTTTAATATCATCCAATTGTTGTCGCTGTTTTTTTAAAATCATGACTACATCTATCGAGCTACAACTAGCCATTGCCGCTAGGACCATTTCCATCGGACGCATCGCTTTATTGCCTCCGCCAATCCCTACAGATCCATCTGCTAAAACGGCGTGTCCTTCTTCGCTGGTGGACTTAAAATTATAGGCATCATCTATTCTAGTTAATTCAATTTTCATAAAAAAAGGAAATTATTTTTGAAAAACGGAAAAATCCCAATAGTTTTGTAAAGCAAAATTGCAAAATTTCTGCAAAAATAAGTTTTGATTATTAATTACTCTTATTGATTAAACAATTACAAAGCGTATTAAGGGCATGTCTAAAAGTAATCAATAATTGATAATCAATTATCAAAATCATTCCTCTATTCTGCATTCCCTATTTGGGTTTTTATAGAGAAGGGTGAAGAGAACGGGCTCGTTGAAACCCTGGCAACCTCCCTAACCAAAAGGTAAGGTGCCAAATCCCGCCAACAATTGCGTGTTTAGAAATGGCAATTGGATTGGATATATAAAGACAAAAGAACCTGGTTCACAAGTTTGATTAAGATTGTGTCTTTATTGTTTTGTACTGTATATACTGAACTCGGGATAAATATCCGATTATCCAATACTGTTTATTTGTTGAATTGTTGAACTGTTTATCCAAGTATAGTTTGTAAACGAATAAACAGTTAAACAAATAAACGATTCAAGCATTTTCGGTAATTTATCCTGTCCGCAGTATAAGTCGAACTAACAGTTGTAACTCATTCGAGTTGCAGGTTGTGCGTTGTGAG
>CALJIQ010000316.1 GCA_937973995.1 uncultured Saprospiraceae bacterium | reverse complement strand
GTAGTCTGACAAAAATAAGTTAACAACTTTGCTTTTCAGTTGATTGATTATTAATTACTGATTATTAGCTAATTAGGCGTGTTCAGTAGCGTCTGGAAAATAATTAATAATCAATAATTAATAATGTCACACTACTTAAGCTATACAAATTTAACATAAATTATTTTCTTTGTAAAGCCACTATCTGACTTTTTGGGTTTTAATTATCTGCTAACATGAATTTACAAATTTTACAACAAGCACTAACCTCTTTTAAACGATACCTTCAATCTCCTAAGAGTGTCGAAGAATTGTACAAATGGGAAAGTCTATATCATTTTCAAGAGAACTGGGATTTAGAGCATCCTGAATTTAAGGAGGTATATGAGCAAGTATTGCAGAATAGTAAGACCAAAAGACTTTGGAAATCAGAGGGATATGTACCCAAAAAGATGATGAACTATTTTATTGATATGAATGAGGAGTTCGTCAAGTATATATTTAAAGACTTATTCGATGAAAGCAAGGAGGTGTCAGATAGGATAGACCGCTTTGTTTTTTATTGCGATGATTTATTGAGTGAATATAAAAAAGAAAATCCTCTGAGTATAGATAATAATCATTACCATGACTATTTCATGATTTCCCTTTATTTGGCTTTTCAGTATCCTGAAACCTATACGATTTATGATTTTCCTTCCTTTCGACAGGGGATGGGGAAACTAGGCAGCGCCAAAATACCTGCAAATCACGATATTGGACGATTTTTTAAAGTGAGCAATACCATTTGGAAATTTATGGAAAAAGATGAGGAAATATGGACCTTACATCAACAACGATTAAAGGGGAAGAATTTGTACCAAGGAAAATCCTTGCTATTAGTTCATGAGTTCTTCCTTAGCTTGTGAGAGAACCTACAAATAAAAAAGCCTTGAGAGGGGAAATAAAACCTTTCATTAAAGCCAAAAAAATCCTATCTTTGCGCTCGTTTTCAAAAAAAAGAAATTGTTATGAAAAAAGATATTCATCCAGAAAATTATAGATTGGTTGTTTTTCAAGATTTATCTGCTGATTATACTTTCTTGACTAAATCTTGTGCGCCAACAAAAGATACAATTACGTGGGAAGATGGGAAGGAGTATCCATTGGTAAAAATGGAGATCTCTAGTCAATCTCATCCTTTCTATACAGGCAAAATGATGTTTGTGGATACGGCTGGTCGAATTGATAAATTCAATAAGAAATTTGCTAAATTCGGTAAGAAGGAAGAGCCAGCTAATGAAGCGGCACCAGCGAAGGAAGATACTCCCGCTACAGAAGATGCTCCAGCAGAATAAGTTAGCTATTGGACAATCTCCAAAAAAAAGCCCCAATCATCTTTTGGTTGGGGCTTTTTTTATTTGATTTTGGGCAGATTCTTGCTATTCTTGTAACATACATCCCTATATCCAAAACTTGTTGCTTGATGACCAATATTATTCTATTTGACAGTGAAGTTAGGGATCAGCTGCTTCCCTTGACTTTTACTAGACCCGTTGGGGAACTACGGATAGGTATATTGACTATTCGTGAGAAATGGGAATATTTTCTAAATGGAAAAGCTTCCTACATAACACAAGACTACCTAGCTGAAAAGTATCCTACCAAGGTGGCTGATGAGAATTTCGTAATCAACGGAGCGATCTTGCCGAATTCGACGCTTTGCCAAATGATTGAGCGGCTTAGTTTGAACGAAGCCCTGCTACAACAAGGAAATTTTATCGCTGCTAAATTGGATGAAGCTCAATTCCTGCATTTGATGAATGATGAAGCTATAGATACCTTAGAGGGCTTGGAATTACAAGGGCATACACCCATTCATAGAATAGAGCATCTTTGGGATATTTATAAGTTGAATCATATAGCAATTGAGACAGACTTTCAATTGCTAACAAAAAACAGAACTTCCCAACCCATCAGTAATACCAATAGCATTATTGCTGCCCAAAATATTTTCTTAGAAGAAGGGGCAACTGTAGAATGTAGTAATTTGAATGCTACGGCTGGTCCTATTTACCTAGGAAAAAATGCCACTATTATGGAAGGATGTTCGATTCGGGGTGGCTTTTCTTTAGGAGAGCAAGCTACCTTGAAAATGGGGGCAAATATATACGGACCTACTACCATTGGTCCTTACTGTAAAGTAGGGGGAGAAGTGAAAAATTCCATCCTCATGGGCTATTCTAATAAAGCGCATGCTGGGTATTTAGGTAATTCTGTCTTGGGGGAATGGTGCAATTTAGGAGCAGATACCAATAATTCCAATTTGAAGAATAATTACTCTAAAGTAAAAGTTTGGAGTTATGATGCGGAGCAATTTGTCAATTCAGGAGAGCAATTCTGTGGCTTGTTTATGGGCGATCATTCTAAAACAGGCATTAATACCATGTTTAATACGGGAACGATTGTAGGAGTTTTTGCTAATGTTTTTGGAGCAGGTTTCCCAAGCAAACATATTCCTTCTTTTTCGTGGGGAGGCGTTGATAAAAGTACTACCTATGAGTTAGCGAAAGCGATGGATTTAGGTGGAAAGGTCTATGAACGAAGAAGTTTGACTTTCAATGAGCAGGAACAATCTATCATTCGTGCTATATTTGAACATACGCATAAATATAGAACCTGGGATAAAGATAAAGAGGTTGCCACTGTTCAACCTGTCAATGCTAAGTAAATAGTCATTATTAATTACTGATTATTAATTATTTTCAACGCAAAACACAAATGTTTAAATAGCTAATAATCAATAATAAATAATCAATAATTGCAAATTCCCTTTTGGAAATACTACTTAAGTTTTCTTACCGAAGTACATATAGAAAGTGCTCCAAGTGAACATAATCCTCACCTTTATGTGAGCCTACGAAAAGGTCGCTATCAATTATCCACCGCCAATGCGATCTACTCCTATGCGGATTTATACAGCAATTTTAGGGATGCTTTTCATCAGATACAATTGCCAAAACTACCCATTGAAAATGTGCTATTGCTAGGATTTGGACTCGGTAGTATTCCTTATATGCTGGAAAAAAAGTTTCAACTAAACTATCATTATACGGCAGTCGAGATTGATGAGAATGTGCTATACCTCGCAAATAAATATGTACTACCTGATTTGACTTCCTCTATCTCCATGATTGCTTCGGATGCCAGTATTTTTGTGTCCTATTGCCAAGAACAATTCGATTTAATCTGTATGGATATTTTCTTGGATGACACGATCCCCGACATTTTTGAAACAGAGGCGTATCTGCTACAATTGAAAAATTTATTAAGCCCTAAAGGAATTTTACTTTTTAATAAACTGGCATTAACCGAGAAGGATATAGAAAATTGTCAATCCTTTCTACCGCTATTCTTATCTTGCTTTTCGGAAGGTACGCATTTGGAAGTGGATGGAAATTGGATATTTTTGAATCGGAAAGAGGTTTTGAAATGATGGTTTGATTGGTTCTTAATGTTGAATTTTGAATGATTGAATTTTGAATAACACTAGACGCAATAGGACGAAAACACTAAGATTTGATGAAACCACCCATTCAAAATTGAGTACTTACTTTGATGGTTCTCCTTTAAAGCATTATATCTCCTCTAAAGCATTTTTAGGCAGCCACCCCTGTTCTCCATTAGATAATTTCACTTTCCACCAATCTCCAATTTGATCTAATAATTCTACTTTTACTCCTTCATG
>CALJIQ010000315.1 GCA_937973995.1 uncultured Saprospiraceae bacterium | reverse complement strand
CTAATTAGCTAATAATCAGTAATTAATAATCAATCAACTGAAAAGCAAAGTTGTTAACTTATTTTTGTCAGACTACTTATTTTGATATAAACTAACAAACGACGTTCCCTTTGGAGGAACGTCGTTCGTTAGTTTATCCTTTCTTTCGTTTTATCACCTGCTTCACCGCTCGCACCACATGCTTCACACCCAAGCCATACTTAATTAATAATTGCTCTGGCTTTCCACTTTCCCCAAACGAATCATTCACCGCAATATATTCCTGTGGTGTAGGCATTTTTTGTGCTAGTAATTGAGCGATGCTATCCCCCAATCCTCCGTGTCGTTGATGTTCTTCGGCTGTGACGACACAGCCTGTCTTTTTAACAGATCGCAGCACTGCTTTTTCATCCAATGGCTTAATAGTATGTATATTAATTAATTCACAAGAAATGCCTTCTTTCGCAAGGGCTTTAGCCGCTTCGATAGTCGTCCAAGTCAAATGGCCCGTAGAGAAGATACTAACATCGGTACCTCTATTTAATAAGACTGCTTTTCCTATTTCAAATTTCTGATTAGCAGGCGTGAAGATCGGCCAACTCGGTCGTCCGAAACGCAAATACACAGGACCATGATGTTTAGCAATGGCGATAGCCGCCGCTTTGGTTTGGTTATAATCACAAGGATTGATAACCGTCATTCCAGGAAGCATTTTCATTAATCCAATATCCTCCAAAATTTGGTGAGTAGCGCCATCTTCCCCTAAAGTCAACCCTGCATGAGAGGCACAGATTTTTACGTTCTTGTGAGAGTAGGCAATGGACTGTCGGATTTGGTCATAGACTCTTCCCGTAGAAAAGTTTGCGAAAGTACCCGTATAAGGGATTTTTCCACTTAATGCCAATCCTGCTGCTATGCCCATCATATTGGCTTCTGCAATCCCTACCTGATAAAAGCGATTGGGATATTTATCAATAAAGGGCTGCATTTTTAGTGACCCGACTAGGTCTGCACAAAGGGCAATGACATTTTTATTCTTTTTGCCAGCTTCTAATAAACCTGCTCCAAATCCGTCTCTAGTGGCTTTTTTTTCTGTATATACTAATTTGTCTAGCATAGAAGACTATGTATTTGTTAAGATCATTTATTGATACTCCCATAAACTATTTATTTTCCTTGAAATGGACATCGAGTCCATTTCAAGGAATAAGGTTTTCTAAAGGGGAAAAGGCAGGAGACGCCTGCCTTTTCCCCTTTAGAAAACCTTATCAAATCAGATTGGCTCGATGCCAATCTGATTTGAAATAAGTTGCCTTATAGTAATTATTAAAAGACCAAATCATTCAAGGCAGCAAAAGTAAAAGATTCTTATTGGATGACCAATGCTATTACTTCTCTCTTTTCCTTATATTTCCTTACCTTCACGCCAAAACAAGCAGTATGAAAAAAACACTCCTATCTCTTTTACCCCTATTTTTTTGTTGGTCCATGATGTTTGGACACAAATAGGGATTTTGGAGGCAGCACTTTCAAGAAGGGCTTTTGCAAAAGCCCTTCTTGAAAATGCTGCCTCCAAAGAACCTTTTTACGAGACGGCGACTAGCTGTCGAGTAAAGATTATTTTAACTATGTTCAACAAACTAATACCCTACGATATCGCCAATATAGTCTTAGTAGCCTATTTGCGATATTACCACCAATTCAAACGCATCACCAAACGAGCAAAAATTCGATTTGAGCATCGGGACTGGCATGGATTGCAAGCTGATATGAAGGAACGGAATAGCTTGTATAAGAACATGGTGGGAGAAACAACTAAAGAGATTCAGCAGTTTTTGAATAAAAAAAAATTTGGAAGAATGGGCTGGAAGGAAGTGAAGAAAATGTATGCCCAAGAGATTCGCAATTTTACCACTCGAAATATAGCCGAGACTTTTTATAACTCAATCTATCGGCATTTCCATCAAGGACTAAGTGCCGACCCTCAGCTAATGTTTGTTTATGCCACGGGTTCTTATCGAGAATTTCGGTCAACTTATCCGATCTATCATACCTTCGACTTTTCTGAATCTATTTTTGCCACGCTAAAAAGAGTCTTATCTCTTTATTCCTTCGAGGCATCTTTTCAAGATATAGAGCGAGACATTGGTTATATGACGCAGGTGTTCGAGAAGCATATAAAAAAGCAAGGAGTAGAATGGGAAGGATTGCGCTTAGAGATTTTGCGATCTATCTTTTTTAGAAATAAAGCGGCTTATGTAGTAGGGCGGTTATACATCACCGATAAACCCATTCCTTTTGTTATTCCGCTATTGCATGATGAAAAGGGAATTTATGTTGATACCCTATTACTGGATTATAATGATGTGAGTCCTATTTTCAGTTACTACCGAACCTATTTTTTAGTAGATGTGGACATTGTTCGAGAAACAGTAGATTTTTTGCGTCCCATTTTACCGTCAAAGGGAATAGATGAAATCTATAATTCCATAGGCTTTGAAAAGCATGGCAAAACGGTTTTTTATCGAGACTTTCAAAGACATTTAATTCGCTCAGATGATAAATTCGATATTGCTCCAGGTATTAAGGGAATGGTGATGTCCGTATTTACGTTGCCTTCTTACAATATGGTGTTTAAGTTGATTAAAGATCGTTTTGCGCCTCCCAAAAAAGTGACAGAAGCGGAAGTAAAAGAGAAATACCAACTGGTGAATCAGCACGATAGAGTAGGGCGGATGGCAGATAGTCACATGTTTCAAAATATGGTTTTTGAAAAAGCTCGTTTTAGCAAGGAGTTGCTAAAGGAGTTAAAAGAAGTGGCCCCTTCTAAAATCATTATCAAAAAGAAGACGATTGAAATCAAGCATTTATATGTAGAAAAGCGAATGATTCCACTCAACATTTACTTGGAAGAGGAAGGTAAAAAAGAAATCCGTCATGCCATTAATGAATATGGAAAGGCGATCAAAGAATTAGCAGCGGTCAATATTTTTCCAGGAGATATGTTATTGAAAAACTTCGGGGTGACTCGGTTGAGAAGGGTCGTTTTTTACGACTATGATGAAATTGTTTATCTGACTGATTGCAATTTTAGAAGAATCCCAGAAGCTAGAGATGAGTACGAAGAGTTATCTGCCGCCCCTTATTTCCACGTTGGACCTAATGATATTTTTCCCGAAGAATTCCCCCGTTTTCTCATTGGCAATCCAACTATCAAAGCTCTATTTTTAGAATTACATGGCGATTTATTCGACACCCCCTTTTGGAGAAAAACCCAAAAGCGATTGAAGAAAGGAGAGATTATTGAGGTCTTTCCTTATTCGCAGAAATTGCGGTTTAGAAATAGGTATTAGT
>CALJIQ010000314.1 GCA_937973995.1 uncultured Saprospiraceae bacterium | reverse complement strand
CTTTTTAGCGAATATTCACTATATCCTAAAAATAAAAAAGGCGATTAAAGCCCTTTAGCTTCAATCGCCCTCAAAACCACAAAAGACATCTTTACTTTACTATTGCTTCTTTATATTTAATTTTGAATGATTAATTATGAAAGTTGAATCTAGCGATGCTCATTCAAAATTCATTCATTCAAAATTCATCATTACTTTATAAACACCTTACCCGTTGTCACCAACTGCCCATCGGTGAGAATAGAGAAGAAATACAATCCTCCAGGCAGTTGGTTCGGGTGAAATCGGAATTTGGGAATCCTATGGGAATCTGTTTGCACTAATTTCCCAGTTACATCATATAGTTGAAAATCAATATTGGGAGTATCTCCTAATCCTATTAGCTCAACGGTCGCGCTTTCTACAAAAGGATTAGGATAGACTTTTACTTCTACGCCAGGTATCTGGACTTCTTCTACATCGGTACTGATCTCTACATACTCTTCTACGGTCTCTCCACCTATGGTGTGCCTAGTCGTATTGGATACGATAGGTGCGCCAAAGTCATAGACCACGCTTACTTTATTTTCTATTACTTCTCCTATGGGAGTATCGTTTTTTTGAGAAACTCGGAATTTTACAAAGCCAAAAGAATTAGCCTCATCCATAGCTTTATTAGGTAAGCCTATATTCTCTAAAGTAAATTTTATATACCCCTCTCCTGTTACTTCAAAATCATAAGGATGACTACTAGCACCAGGAGTTATGCTTGCTATATCAAATACAGAAGAAAGCGTATCTCGAATAATCACTCGATTAATGGAATCAGATCCTGTATTCTGAAATAAGATATGGTATTCGATTTCGTCTGTTGATGAAATATACCGACTCGTTCCATACCCTTTCGGAGAAGGGGTCATTTCTACTATACCTGTTACTACTTTATTCTCTTGACAATCCGCTGCATAGAATGGTAAGTCGTCACTATCACTAAACATCGTCATAAAGCCTGTGCTAAATGGTCTTCCGAATGGGCAACCTTCTACGGCTGCGGAGGCGTTTTCTCCGTAGGGGTGTCCCATTGGTTGTTCTGCTATGATACGGATGGTGCTTCCATCGGCAGGGAAATTCAAAGTATCTGAGCCTTGACTTGGTAGCTGGAAACTTGCCCCTTGTCTTAAGTCAACTGCATCTACAATGATAATAAAATCAGAAGAAGAAGTCATATCTCCATCTCCAATATTCGTTATAACAAATTGAACAGAATCCCCCTTACATTCCCCATCCACTCTAATACTTGCTCCATTCCATGTAGGAGGAGGAGGAATACAAAGCGCATTAGGAGAAGCATACGCCTCAACACAATGAGACTTTCCAACCACTGCATTACAATCAACAGATACATTTACCTTAAAATCATTACATTCTTCTACTCTTAAGTCACCGACAAAAAATCGATAAATATTTCCTGTATGATCTGTCCAAGGAAGAGAACTAAAATTAACCGTTTGATCTCGATCAAATTGAATATCTATAAAGGCATCTTCCGCTAGGACTATCCCTCTGTTACATAAACTAACGGTATAATCTGTAGAACGGCAAGGTTCTAAAAAAGGGGCAGAAATATCTGCTACTATGACTGGACAGTTTTCTACGGTAGCTCTTGCAGCAAAATTTAATTCAATCGTATCGGCCGCATTAAAATTGACATTATAATTCTGACAAACATCCCATGCATTATTTAAAACCACCAATCCAACATTATAATTCCCATCAGAAAGTGCTACTTCATAGGTACCGTTTTCATCGGTAGTGGCATACAGGATATCTGTTCCGTTTCTAAATTGAACTAGCCAATCTTCCAATAATTTTTCCTCCTTATCTAATTCACAATTCGCATTTATATCTCTATGAACTTGCCCCTTGATAATATTTGAAAATACGTTACCTTCAGAACTTGCTTTGGCAACATATATATCATTGAGTGGTACCAGACTATTAGGGTCTGTATTAATATCAAAGTTGCCAACTACTACAAATCCCCCATCTCTTGTTGCCACTACTGAATTACCAAAATTCTGCCCTACTCCACCATACAAGCGATTCCAGATTTGCTCCCCTTTTGAATCTGTTCGCAATAAAGAAATCTGAATAGTACGTTCTGTTAATTCATTAGTACCAGCGATTACAAAACCTCCATCATTTGTCAAAACAAGTTCCTCTCCCGTTTCTGCAGAAATGGAACCTCCATAAGTCCTAGACCATAACTCATTACCTTGTTCATCTAATCGCATTAAAATAATATCTCCATCTTTTCCAACTATACCTGTCAAGGCAAATCCTCCATCAGCAGTCTCTACCACACTTTTAGCTACATCTCTCTGTAGATTGCCATATTTGGATTCAAGGATGGTCTCCCCCGTTTTATCGGTTTTTATAAAGTATATATCAGAAGAACTTTCCGCATTGGGATTAGCAAAAGATCTTGTCACTCCCACTACCACCACTTCTTCTTTAGATGTTTCTATTACTGAAAAGCCCTCATCTGTTTTTTCACCTCCAAATCTTTTATCCCAGAGAATTTCTCCATCCTGATTCACCTTTAAAAGATACAAATCCGCATTTCCGTCATAAACCCTACTACCTGTAATGTAATAATCACCTGATTTAGCGATCACCATAGACCAACCCTGGTCATCCCCTTCACCACCATAGGTCTGCTGCCATATCATTTTTCCACTAGCATCTGCTTTAATGAGCAGAATATCTTTGTTCCCATTACCAGAACCATTCGTTTGTCCAACAATCAAATAAGTACCATCTTTTTCTTGCACAACATCATATCCTATATCATCGCCCTCCATCCCTAAAGATTGAGACCATTCTTCATTGCCTGCATCATCAATCTTTATCAGCGTTACATTTGTACCAAAACGACCTTGTGACTCAGAAAATCCAACAATCGCAAAACCACCATCCACTGTTTGAGTGATCCCAAACGCCTGATCTTCTGTATTACCACCAAACGTGCGCTCCCAACCTTGTGCAAAAAGAAAACTAGTAGAATAAAGTACGACTAGGAAAGTCAGTAAGAAAAGTTGTTTAAATCGGTGTATTACTCTCTTCATGGGAGAAATTTCTGGTCATTAAGAATAATTTGCCCTTTTTGTTTAAAGCTCTTCAACTGATAGAAATTCAGTTGCCTATTATTCACACTACAAATATGCAGGGGATTTAAAGTTGAATCAAAGACAAAAAAGCTAATTTGTTGAACTAAAATAACTATTTCACGTAAAAAAGAAAAAGGAACAAAAGTAAAAATTAGAATCTATTTCATTGTTAATCAACAAATTAACTCTCAATTCTCAATTCTTAATTCTCAATTACAAATCACCAATTTGTTGAAATAAATCAAAATGCAAAAAAGCCGACTTATAGAAATATTACACACATTTTCGAAGAAAGAATTACGAGAATTAAAAAAATGGTTAGCTTCTCCTTTTCACAATCAAAGGAAGGATGTAATAGAATTGATTGACTACCTATCAAAAAATCTACACAGAGAAGTACTTCTTAACAAAGAAAAGATATTCAAATTTTTATATCCATCAGAACCTTTCGATGATAGTAAAATGAGACAAGTCGTACATTTTACGATGAAAGCCTTAGAAAATTATTTAGCATATATCTCTTTTTTGGAGAAAGGTGATACCCAAGAGCTATATTTAGCCCGAGAGTATAGAAAAAGAAATTTGAGCAGACAGTTTGAAAAATCTATAAAAGCTATTGAGGTAACCCAATCCTCTCCAAAATTTCAAGATGATTTTTTCCTTTACCAGAAGTACGAATTACAAGCTGAACGTTATAAATTTTATAATAAGTCGGCTAAAAGAACTCAGACTTTCAACTTACAAGAAATAGGGGATTCATTTGATTTGTATCTAATAGCCAGCAAGCTAAAACAGGCTTGTACGATGCTTTCTCACCAAGTAGTCTATAAAACAGAATATAAATACACCTTTTTACAAGAAATTTTAGACCATATAGAAAAAAATCGAGCCTTATTAGAATTACCAGCTATCGGCACTTATTTTTTTATATACCAAACAATTGTAGAACCTGATAACATACAACATTTCAATAATTTAAAAAATCAACTAGACTATTCTCATAATACGCTGCCTATAAATGAAATGAGAAATATTTATACCTCAGCGATCAATTACTGTTCAAAAAAAATTAATAGTGGTAAATCAGATTTTATTAAAGAAGCTTGGGAGTTAATAAAAAAGGGAATAGAAAATAAAATTCTTTTCGATGACGGAATTCTAAATCGTTTTATCTTTCGGAACTTTATCGCTATTGGCATTACCTTAAAATATTTCAAAGAAGCAGAAGAAGCCATCCATAAATATGGTCAATTTTTAGCTAAAGAATATCAAGAAAATTATATCAATCTTAGTCTAGCTAAATTATTTTTTGCCAAGAAAGATTACGATAAAGCTATGCAATTAGTGAATCAATATGAATTTAAAGATATTCTAGATAATCTAAGTGCTAAAACCATGCTTTTAAAAATGTACTATGAACTGTCAGAATTCCAAACATTAGAATCTTTGCTAGAAAGTATGCGAGCCTACCTACAAAGAAAAAAACAACTTGGCAGTAGAATCAATGGATATAAAAACATCGTCCGCTACACCAAAAAACTAATAAAAGTAAACCCTTACAACAAAGAGCAAGTAGCCAAACTTCGCAAAGAAATAGAAGAAGCAACCCCCCTCACCGAAAAAGCTTGGCTTTTAAAACAACTAGATGATTTGTAGGTAATTACTGTAATACAAATTACAGTAACCACTGTTACGATAATTGATTATATTTGCAATATGCAATTCTATAATCGAGCAACGGAGCTTGCCTTGTTAAGGAAAATTAAGAAGGAAAGTAAAAAACATTCCCGAATGACCATTGTGACAGGTCGAAGACGAATCGGGAAGACTAGGCTTATCAAGGAAAGTTTACAAGATACTTCCTATCTCTATTTTTTCATTGCACGAAAAAATGAACAATTATTATGCGAGGAATTTACGGAACTCATCAAGGAAGTTGGGATTCCTGTTTATGGTAAGCTGACCCAATTTAAAGATCTATTTCTTTTACTCATCAACTATTCTATTGAGCACCCATTTACTTTAGTCATTGATGAATTTCAGGAATTCTATCGAGTTAATCCATCTGTCTATAGCGATATTCAAAACATCTGGGATGAGCATAAAGAAAAAAGCAGGTTAAACCTAATTTTGAGTGGTTCTGTATATAGCCTAATGCGAAGAATATTTCAAGATAGCAAAGAACCTCTTTTCGGCAGAGCTAATGAACAATTATTTATTCGCCCTTTCTCCATTAATACGCAGCAACAAATATTAGCAGATTATCTTCCCAATTACACGAACCAGGATTTATTGAGTTTTTATATCCTTACAGGAGGCATTCCGAAATACATAGAGCAATTTGTAGATAAGGACTGTCTCACTCATGAGGCTATGCTAAACGAAATATTCAGAAGTCATTCCTTATTTTTAGAAGAAGGAAAAAACGTTTTAATTGAAGAATTTGGCAAGGAATATACTATTTACTTTTCTGTATTATCTTTAATCTCTTCTGGAAAAACTACTAGAGTTCAAATAGAAAATATACTACAAAAGGATATTGGGGGGTATCTCATTCGACTAGAAGAAGACTATCAAGTTATTCAAAAAATACGCCCCATCTTTGCAAAAGTAGGTAGCAGAACTGTCAAATATTTTATCAAAGATAATTTTCTAAATTTCTGGTTTCGATTCATCTATAAATATAGAGGTGCTATAGAAATCGAAAATTTTGAGTACCTCCGAAAAATAATCAACAGAGATTTTCCTACCTTTAGTGGATTATTTCTAGAACGTCTCTTTGAAGAATATCTAACCACTACCGCGCAATACTCGCTAATTGGAAATTATTGGGAAAAGGGAAATAGCAATGAGATTGATATTGTTGCTATTAATGAACTAGAAAAAAAGGCGCTTATTGCAGAAGTCAAACTGCAAGAAAAAAATATTTCTATCGTACAGTTACAAACCAAAGCTCAACAATTAGCTAAAAAATTAGGAGGGTATGATATAGTATTCAAAGGCTTTTCATTACAGAATCTTACCGACTTATTTGAAAAATAGATAAAAGCACTTAATCATGGAGCCATATTTTACCAACGATGCCATTGTCTTCGGCTTGTTAATGCTAACCTTAGCGGCTGTATTTTATACCTCTCATTTGGATACGCCTTTTTGGAAAAAGTTCTATCGGTTTGTACCAGCCTTATTGTTGTGTTACTTCATTCCTGCTTTGTTGAATTATCCGTTGGGTTTGATTTCTGGCGACCACTCTCAATTGTACTTTGTCGCATCGAGGTATTTATTACCCGCCAGTTTGATCTTACTTTGTTTGAGTATTGATTTTCAAGGCTTGATTAATTTAGGACCAAAGGCT
>CALJIQ010000313.1 GCA_937973995.1 uncultured Saprospiraceae bacterium | reverse complement strand
AAGGTGATCTGATCGGTTCTCAACTGTTTCAATAATTCTGTATAATTTCTGACAATGAGACAATGGAACAATGAGACAATGGAACAATGAGACAATGGAACAATGAGACAATGGAACAATGAGACAATGAGACAATGAGACAATGGTACAATGAGACAATGAGACAATGAGACAATGGAACAATGGTACAATGGTACAATGGTACAATGGTACAATGGAACAATGGAACAATGAGACAATAGAACAATCACCTCAAAGCGTCAACCAATAATTAGCCTTCAACACCAAACTCCTCGTCTTAGGTCCAAATTTACCATCCACCAAATAGTTATCCGTATAGACCAAAAACAAATCAGACATCGGTGCAAAGCGCCATTGGAAACGAGCATTGATATTAAAATTATCAGCTTGGGTGTTATATTGTAGGAAGGTGGTAAAGAAGAGATTAGTCGCAAAATTAATTTCAATACTACCCGTTGCTAAGGTCAAATCTAGATTACCGTAGGGCTCCGGCATTCGGATATTATTCTGTTCAATACCTAATGAAAAATTCCCCCACGGTTGTACACGATAGGAAACACTTCCTCGATAAGTCAATTTTGTTCCTTCATAAAATTCTCCAAAAACGATAAACCATTCCGTGTTCAATCGCTTTCGTAAATCGGTATTGAATTGAACATTGAACTCCGTCATATTGTAGGACTTAACTGGCAAAGGAGTAGCAGTTAACGCAAACGGAAAAAGTAGATCCACATAATTATTATTCAACCGAAAACGCAGTTGGCTGGTATTTTTAAAAAAGAAAAAATGACGTAATCGGGTGTACCATTCATTAATGCTACCATTAGGATTTAAGTACACAAAGTTCTCTAAACCAGACCAATGAAAATTAATATTTTTACTATCTTTTGGATAGATGTAGTAGTTCAGCATATTGCCAAACTGCGTAAACCCCACTCGAATTGTCTCACCTGTGGTTGGATCAAAATTGAACAAGCGTCTATTAAATCCCATATCGGAGAAGTAATTTTCTCCCATATGTTGCACCGTAAAAAAAGTTCTAAAATTGACACCGTCATAATCAAAGCGACCGTAGAGGTGTCGATTTTTATTATCAAAATTTTCTTTCAAGGAATGGATATATCCAACCTGACTTCTCCATTTTCCATCAGACGTACTATAATTAAATTCCCCTCCAACATTGCGTCCATAATCTCCTTCCAAAGTTTCTCCATCAGAAAAACCTTGTCGATTTAAAAAAATTCCTTTTATAGAAGAACGTTTCCAAAGTCGGTGTTGAAAGGTAAGTGCGCTATAGTTTTGACCATAATTAGTAAGGTTGGATTTGCTGTGCATATTCATCAATCCCAATCGCAATTTGGAATTGACGTTGCCACTCAATCGCAAACCATATTTAATAGGAATGGTATTACCCGACTCATTCAAACCAATACGGCGAGAGTAAAAGGGACGTTCCGCAAACTGTCCAAAGTCATTAAAGACATCGGCATTTTCAATAAAAAATTGACGGCGTTCCGGGAAGAAAATATTGAAGCGAGTAAGGTTGGTTACTTGTCGATCTACTTCTACTTGAGAAAAATCTGGATTGATGGTGAGGTCTAAATTCAACGTGGAAGATAAAGCAATTTTAGCATCTCCACCCACTTCAAAATCTTCTTGTTTTAGAGTAGGAATAGTAGTAGATAAACGTTGATAATCTCTATTTAAGGAAGCAGTGGCATAAGGAATTAATGAAATATTTTTACCCGTTTTTACAGGTGGTCGATCCCAAGAAAGCGTACCCAAATATCCTAAATCAAAAATATTAAATTGGCGAGGTATAGGCGACCAAGAATGCGTTTCATTACTTCCTGGTTCTATCCGAACAAAGTTAATCCCCCACTCCTCTATCCCTGTCTTAAAGCGAAGTGTTTTATAAGGAATGGCCATCTCCACCGTCCAACGATCTGCATAATTTTTTACGCCAACCAACCACTTATTATCCCAACTATCATCAACGCCACCTTCCGTCAATAAGGCTTCTGTTTGCGCTCCTAATGCATTGACAGCGAACAAAATACCATTTGTTTGTTCTTTTACCGGATCAATTAAAATAGCAAATGCATCGCTCTCTCCAAAGTTATCTCTTTTGAGCGTTTGGATTACATAATTATTATCATCCCAACAAGTAGCAGCGATGTAGATAAATTTATTATCGTATGCCATCTGCACTTCTGTTTGCTGGTTTGCTTGCTCACCATCTATGGGTGCTTGTAACCAGAAGTTGGTTGCTTTTTTTGCAGAAGACCAGACAGCTTCTTTTACATTGCCATCTATAGAAAGTACTTCCTCTGTTTTTTCTATAGACAATGTGGGAAAGCTATTTACAAATTCTTGTGCAGCTAGGAAGTTGTTACCCAGCAAAAAGAATAATAAAAACAGTCGGGTCATCGTCAATTGTAATTTTCAATTCTCAATTAATCAAGCCACTTTTTCATAATGATCGTCCCAATTCTTAGGTTTAGGCTCACCTAATTTGCCAACACTTTTAGCGACCAACATCGCCACCGCTGCATCCCCAGTAACGTTCACTACTGTTCTACACATATCCAAAGGACGATCAACTGCAAAAATAAGGGCAATACCAGAAGCAGGGACACCAATAGATTCCAATACAATGACCAACATAATAATACCTGCACTTGGTACAGCAGCTGAACCAATAGAAGCTAAGGTAGCCGTAAACACAATAGTCAATTGATCCATCATGGACAAATCAAAACCAAAAACCTGAGCAATAAAGACGGCAGCAACTGCCTGATATACGCTGGTGCCATCCATATTAACCGTAGCGCCTATGGGTAAGACAAAACTCACTACTTCCTTTTCTACTCCTAAGTGTTCCTCCACTCGTTCCATTGTTACGGGAAGTGTGGCGGCACTTGAGCTAGTGGAGAATGCCAATAACTGCGCAGGCATAATCCCTTTGAAAAAGTAACCTGGTGATTTTCCCGTAAACATAGAAACTACAACTGCATACAAGATAATCATAATGGCTAGTCCAATTATCAGTGTCAGTGCATATTTTCCTAAAGCAACAAAAATATCCGCACTCGGCGAATTAACGACCAGTCCTGCCAATAAAGCAAACACTCCATAAGGGGCCATCAAGATCACCAAATCAATCATCTTCAACACAATATCATTTAAGCCATCAAAAAAGGATTTAACAGAACGCACTTTTTCCTCTGGTACTAATATCATCGCAATTCCAAAAAAGATAGCAAAGAAAATGACTTGCAGCATGTTCTTATTGCTGGTAGCTGCGCCCACAATATTATCAGGTACCATGTCCACAATAAACTTCAAAGGAGCATCCTTAAAAGTTTCTGTCTCATTAGCCGTATTTATTTTTGCGGTGGCATCTGCCGCATAGCCTTCTAATAAATTCGCTCGCGTGGTTTCCTCAATCCCGTTACCTGGTTGAATAATATTAACCAGTAATAGACCAATGACGACAGCGGTGAGGGTAGTTAAGATATAGATACCAATCGTCCGTCCACCAATCTGAGATAATTTGGAAATATCTTTTAAGTCACTAATACCTTTTATCAAAGAAGCTACAATCAAAGGGACTGCAATCATTTTTAATAAATTCAAAAATATCTTTCCCCAAGGCATTATCCATTTTCTAGTAAAATCCTCTAAGCCCGTATTAACAGCTATAAAACCAAATACGACCCCTAATGCCATTCCGATTAATATCTTCCAATGAAGAGGTAGGTTTTTCATATCGTCCTTTTAAGGGGTCAGGAATCAGGGGTCAGGGGTCAGACTGGTATCTGTGTTCCCTGACGCCTGACGCCTGACGCCTGACTCCTAAAAAAAAGCAAAATAGGAAATTTCTCTTGAAAATAGACCTCCTAACGATATAGTTCCTAGTCATTCCATAAACTTATCACAAATATATGGTGGCAATTGTCAGTTTTGCTTCTAGAATGTACCATTTTAATTAGAAATTTTCCCACAATTACATTGTCACAAATTAAACTTACTATATATAGTATAGCCTTTTTTGAGCATGACTTTTGATTGAAAAGAAAGGATAATCATTTTGAGTTATAAGTATTTCCCTCCAAATACTTTCCCCCTTCCCACAAAATGATTTCAAATTCCCCTTACCTCCACACAGTCTAGTTTCTTCAATTGACATCAAGTTTTGGTAGTAGCATCCCATGATGATTCTTACAGAACTTAAAACGAACATCGTTTAACGAACTACACCAATTTCAAATTTTGATTATGGCTACTTGTACATCTAAGTCCTGGAACAGTTCAAATTGGTTCGACAAATTCCAATTTAGGGCGAGAAGGACTCTCCTCATTTGTCTTGCCTTCATTTGGCTCTGTGCATTTCATGGACCAAATAACTCCTCTGCATTTTCTTCCAAAGCGTACTTTGAAAGTTGTGAAAACAACTTACTAAAAAATGGAGATTTTCAATTCAACCACTCTGATTGGACCAATTCTTCCAACGCTTTGAAAGGTGTAGCAAGTAGCTATGCTATCGACGGAAATTTTCACCTTTGGCTCCTTCCGCTAACAGGAACAGGAGAAATTCACCAAGATATTCCAGTTGGTTTTTCCAGTATAGAATTCTCTCTTATGGTGAATGCCGGTGTGGAAAATCCAGATGGTCATCATTTCGTAGGGTTACAATTTTTAAATGGTGCAGGTACTGTATTAGCTACAGAGTCTGTAGAAATAAATAATAATTTAAATACATCTGGAAGTCTTCAAGCCTATTCCATTACAGGTATGACGCCAACAGGAACAACTACTGTTAGGGTATTTGGAAGTTCTGATACTGGCTATCTAAGAATGGATAATATCTGCTTAACGCAGATCGAAGATCCTTTTGCTAGTCCACCAGCTTGTGCTTTTGACTTAGGGCAAGATCAAGAATATTGTGGCGAAGCTTTTCAATTAACAGGACCACCAAGAGAAGAATGCCAAGATAGCAATCCTAATACCTATATATGGACAAGGGATGGTAAACCGGTTGGAGCTTATCAAAATATTACGGTAGATGGTTTCGGAACCTATTGCCTAACCTATACGGATTGTAGTGACTGTCAATCTACCCAATGTATAAATATAACCGAATGTCTTACTGGTTCTCCTGCCGCTACTACTCAAAGTACTTTTTGTGGCAGCCTTAGCTGGACTAGTTGTGATGGCAACGTATTATCCTCAAGTAATTTATATACTAACACTGCCTACAGTACCAATTCTTCTTACAGACCTTGTGGTATCGAAGTGGATGATAACTGTAATGTTACAGCTATTGATACTTGGCACTGTATCGACTATCATTTAGATATTCCAAATGCTTATACACAATATACTAGGACGAATTATTCTGGTGTTGGTTTATCTGCCCTTCAGGCAGCAAGATTAAATTGGATTATTTGTAACTACCCTTTCAATCAGTCTGGCGTAGCCTATGCTGTTTGGGCAATAACAGAAACAGGAGGCGAAAGAAATGCTATCTATAATGAGGCCGTATCTGCAATTACCTCAGCGGATGGTTCTCAAAATTCTTTAGTATTTTATAAGTCTAGTGTTTCTACCATACAAGACATGATACAATGGGAATGTCAAAGTAGTTGTAATATAACTGCTCGGGCAGGAAGTGATAAGACCATCTGTGAAGGGGAATCAGTTACCCTGTCAGCAGCAGGTAGTAATGGTACATCTCCTTATTCTTATAGTTGGTCTGAAGGAGGTAGTTCTGAAAATAATATTACCGTACAAGCAGAGTCTGGCAGTGCGGGTGGAGGTGCGCTCATAGAATCTGTACAAGGTGGCTATAACGGTAGCGGCTATGTAGAATTCTATGCTGCTAATGGTGAATATTCAGAAGTTACCATTAATGCTCCTCAAGCAGGAAACTACTCTTTTGACGTAAGATATGCCTATAATACAGCAGGTATTGTTGATATGAAATTGGTTATTAATGGAACCACCATTACTAATTCCGCTTCCTTTGTAGGAACTTCAAGTGGTAGCTCTTGGGAGTACCAATGCTTTGGTCCATATTATTTTAACGCAGGTGCGAATACCATTAGATTTGTTTCTAATAATAATATTGGGGTTGATATTGATGAATATGTACTCAACTTATCTGGTGGTTCTATTGCTACTAGTAATAACCTTACCGTATCTCCTACTACCACGACTACTTATAGAGTAACCGTAACAGATAATAAGGGATGTACCGCAGTAGATGAAGTTCAGGTGAATGTTGCTCAATCCAATCTAAACATAGAATGTGAAAGCAATATTGATGGACAATGGAGAGTAGAAAATGATTGTGCCGTGGACGTCTGTGATGACCAACCTGTTTTATTAAGTGTCAAGCCAAATGGTCTAAGTTATCAATGGTCAGGTCCGAATGGTTTCTCTTCCAATAGTGAAGACCTTAATCTAGGCACTATCTCAGCTAGTGAGGTGGGCAACTATTCAGTAACAGTAACAGATGCCAACGGATGTACTGCAAATAGCCGAATTGCTGTCAGCTTAAAAGATTGTGGTCCTGTTTGTAATTTATCAATAAATGCCAATGGAGGAACGGTATGTATAGGCGAACGAGCGAATCTATCAGCGTCTTCCTCTGGAGCAAATGGAGGGGTAACGTACCAATGGAGTACGGGTGCAACAGGAAGTTCCACAACGGTAGATGCTACTAGTGGTAGTTCTTCTTATTCCGTTACCGTAACTGATTCCGAAGGCTGTACTGCGACTGCAACCGCAACCGTAGTTGGTGAAGATTGCTGTAATTTATCGGTTACTGCTTCAGGTTCTGATTTATGCGAGCCAGGCAGTACTACTTTAAATGCCTCTTCTAGTGGAGCTAATGGAAACGTAACGTATCAATGGAGTACAGGTGCAACAGGAAGTAGTACTACCGTAAATGTAAATTCTTCTAGTTCTTATTCGGTAACAGCGACCGATGCAGATGGATGTAAATCTATTGACCAAGTATCTATTGCTATTGAAAATATTTCAGCAGATGCTGGTCTAGATAAAAGTACTTGTAAGGCAGGCGATTGCTTTACGATAGGTGCCGACCCCGTAGGTCCAAGTGGCACCAATTATAGTTGGTCTTCTGGTGTGAATGGAACTATTAAATTAAACGGTAATCGAACCGACAATGGGCAGATTCAAGTTTGTCCAACCAGGACAACCACTTATACACTTACCGTAAGTAATAATGGTTGTACGGCAACCGATCAAGTAACCATAACAGTAGGAGATGATATAAATGCAAATAATGATTCTTTTGCAGCCTGTTGTGGTGAGCAGATTTCAGGAGACGTAAGTAGTAATGATGCTGGTTTATCCAACGAGATATACGTTATGGTTACGCAGCCTAGCAATGGTACGGTAACACTTAGCTCTGATGGTTCCTTCTCTTATCAAGGATCAGGAGATTGTGTGAGTGACCAATTCACTTATAAAGTATGTAACGATAACAATCCAAGTGGATGTTGTTCTGAGGCTACCGTTCAATTGAATATCTTACCAGAACCAACCGTATCCATGCAGGTAGGCGATCCAGATATTTGTGCGGGTCAAAAAACGACTATCTCTGCAGTAGCGGCTGGTGGTTTGCCAGGCTATACTTATCAGTGGGACAATGGCTTGGGTACAAGTAATTCTATAGAAGTAATGCCAAATACGGCAACTACTTACCGAGTGACCGTTACCGATGCAAATGGCTGTGAAGCGGTTGAAGAAATCAATATAGCCCCTGATAATTGCCGATACGATTTAGCACTTATCAAAGTACTTGGAAATGGTCAACCTAGCACTGTAACAGTTGGAGATCAAGTGCTTTATGCCATTCAAATAGCGAATCAAGGAGAAGTACCTTCCAATAGTTATACGGTAACTGATCAAATTCCAGCAGGAATGGGATATGTAACTTCTTCTGATGGAGGTACTCATAGTGGAGGGATCGTTACTTGGTCAAATTTACCCAATCTCGATCCAGGTCAAACGGTAACCATCTTTTTGACCCTTAGAGTAGATGATGCTACCCAAGGCGACTTCCGTAACTGGGCAGAAATCTCTAAAGACTCTGCTAGTGACTACGGCACTACAGATGAAGACTCTACACCTGATGCTAATGTAGGTAATGATAGTTCAGATGGTTTTGGTACAGATCCGAATGATCCCTATACCAATCACAATGATATTACGCTAGATGAACCAGCAGGTGATGAAGACGATAATGATTACGAGGATATAGCGGTGGAAGTCAACTACGATTTAGCCTTAATCAAAACGTTAGGTGAGGGACAAACAAATACAGTTGGCTTGGGTGATTTGGTAACCTATACGATTACCATTGCTAACCAAGGAAATGTACCTAGTGAACGATATGATGTAACGGATCAAATTCCAGCAGGTATGAGCTTTGTCTCTGCCTCTGATAATGCTACTGAAAGTGGTGGAATCGTTACTTGGACAAGATTAAAAGGTCTTGACCCAGATCAAACTAAAGACCTATCCCTGATTTTAAGAGTGGATGATGCTACGCAAGGAGACTACCGTAACTGGGCAGAGATTTCTAAGGATGGTTCTGGCAATTATGGTACAACAGATGAAGATTCTACTCCCGACTCCAATGTAGGAAACGATAATGCAGCAGGTTTCGGAGACGACCCGAATGATCCATATACCAACCATAATGATATTAGCTTAGATAACCCAACAGGTGATGAAGATGATAATGATTACGAGGATATTTCTGTTGCTGTAAGCTATGATTTAGCTTTAGTAAAAACACTTGGTTCAGGTCAATCAACTACGGTAGGTCTTGGTGATTTAGTTACTTATAGCATCACTATTTCTAACCAAGGGAATGTGGCCTCCAATACTTACACTGTAACAGATCTAATTCCAGCAGGTATGGGCTTTGTCTCTGCTTCGGATTTTGGAAATGAAAACGGAGGAGTGGTTACTTGGTCGAATTTGTCAAATTTAAATCCAGGTAGTACGAAAGTCTTATCACTCATTTTAAAAGTAGATGACGCTACTCAAAGTGACTATAGAAACTGGGCAGAAATTTCTAGCGACTCAGCTAGCGATTATGGCACAACAGATGAAGATTCTACACCAGATGACAATCTAACCAATGATCCAGTTGATAATCACAATGATATTTCATTAGATGAACCAGCAGGTGATGAAGATGATAATGATTATGAAGATATTCAAGTGGAGGTGGAGTATGATCTAGCGTTAATTAAAACCTTAGCGGATGGTCAACCAACCAGCGTAACAGTTGGAGATTTGGTAACTTATAATATCACGATCTCCAATCAAGGAAATGTACCTTCTAATGCTTATTCTGTAACCGATCAAATTCCAGCAGGGATGAGCTTCGTCTCTGCTTCTGATAGCGGTAACGAAAGTGGAGGGATCGTAACTTGGTCCAATTTAGCGAATTTGAATTCAGGTACTACCAAGACTTTAGCATTGGTATTAAGAGTAGAAGATGCGTCTAAAGGCGACTATCGTAACTGGGCAGAAATTTCTAATGATTCTGCTAGCGATTACGGTACGACAGATGAAGACTCTACCCCCGACACTAATGTAGGAGCGGATAATGAAGATGGGTTTGGTACAGATCCAAATGATCCATATACCAACCATAATGACATAACTTTAGATGAACCAGTAGGTGATGAAGATGATAATGATTATGAAGACATAGCAGTTATTGTTAATTATGATTTGGCTTTAATTAAAACCTTAGCAGACGGTCAGTCTGCTGTAGTGGGTCTTGGTGATTTAGTAACTTACACCATTACCATTGCTAACCAAGGAAATGTACCAAGTGAGCGATTTGATGTAACCGATCAAACCCCAGCAGGCATGAGCTTCGTCTCTGCTTCTGATAGTGGTGTAGAAAATAATGGCATTGTCACTTGGACTAGATTAAAAGGAATTGATCCTGGACAGACCAAAGAATTGACATTGGTATTAAGAGTGGATGATGCCACGCAAAGAGATTATAGAAACTGGGCAGAAATCTCTAAAGATGGTGCTGCTAATTATGGTACCACAGATGAAGATTCTACGCCAGATAGCAATGTAGGAAATGACAATACTAGTGACTTAGGGTCTGATCCAAATGACCCTTATACGAACCACAATGACATTACCTTAGATGAACCAGCAGGAGATGAAGATGATAATGATTATGAAGATATACTCCTAGCAATCAACTATGATTTAGCTTTAGTTAAAACCCTAGGAACTGGTCAATCTACTTCTGTTAATATAGGCGAATTAGTCACCTATCATATCACCGTATCTAATCAAGGCAATGTACCTTCTAATGCCTACAGTGTCGTTGACCAAATACCTACGGGTATGAGTTTCATCTCTGCTTCTGACGGAGGGTTGGCTAGTGGTAGTACGGTTACTTGGTCGAATTTATCCAATCTAAATGCAGGAGATACCAAGACCTTAGTATTAATACTTCAAGTAGATGATGCTGCTCAAAGCAGTTACCGTAACTGGGCAGAAATCTCTAGCGATTCCGCAGATGACTATGGAATCAGAGACGAAGACTCTACTCCTGATACAGATCCGAATAATGATCTGGTAGACAATCATAATGACATTACCTTAGATGATCTTACAGGAGATGAAGATGACAATGATTATGAAGATATTGATGTCATAGTTGAATACGATTTAGCTTTAATTAAAACATTAGCAGCTAATCAGCCTTCTAGTGTTACGGTAGGCGAAGTAGTGAACTACACTATTTCCGTCACCAACCAAGGAAATGTGCCTTCTAATGATTATACCGTTATTGATGGCATACCAGCAGGTATGAGTTTTGTGGCTGCTTCTGACAGCGGAACAGAAAGTGGAGGAATCGTTACTTGGTCAAATCTACCTAATCTAAATCCAGGTGATACTAAACAGCTATCCATTACTTTACAAATGGATGATGCGACCATTGGAGAATATATTAACAGAGCAGAAATTTCCGATGACTCATCGGAAGACTACGGTACAACAGATGAAGACTCTACGCCAGATAGTGATCTAAATAATGATCCTGTGAACAATCATAATGATCTTTCTTTAGATAATCCAACAGGAGACGAAGATGACAATGATATAGAAGAAATAGAAGTTGGGGTGGAATATGACTTAGCCTTGATAAAAACATTGAGCAGTGGTCAGAACGCTATCGTGAATCAAGGAGATAATGTTAGTTATGATATTACCATTGCCAATCAAGGGAATGTAGCCAGTTTATCATACGACGTTACAGATCAAATTCCAGATGGAATGAGCTTTGTTTCTGCTACCGATGGTGGTTCAGAAAGTGCTGGTGTTGTTACTTGGTCAGACTTAGCTAATATACCAGTTGGTGGTACTAAAACAATTACTTTAGTATTACAAGTAACGGACATCACAAAAGGAGACTTCCGTAACTGGGCAGAAATTTCTGATGATTCTGCTTTTGATTATAGCACTTCTGATGATGATTCTACACCAGATACCAATACAGGAAATGATAGCGATGCAGGTACGGGTACAGATCCAAATGATCCATATACCAACCATAATGATATTACACTAGATGAATCTCCAGGGGACGAAGATGATAATGACTATGAAGACGTACAAGCGCAAGTCATTTATGATTTGGCTTTGATAAAAGAGTTGGCACCTGACCAACCAGCTACCGTTCAAATCGGAGATGTAGTGGTTTATAATATCACCATTGCCAATCAAGGAAATGTGCCTTCTAATGGTTATACCGTTACCGATCAAATACCTACGGGTATGAGTCTAATGACTACTTCGGATAATGGTGTTGCTTCAGGAAGTATTGTTACCTGGACATTACCGAGCTTAGATCCAGGAGAGACAAAAATTATCAATATTTTCTTACAAGTTGACAATGCGATAAGCAGTGACTTCCGTAACTGGGCAGAGATCTCAAGTGATTCTGCAAGTGATTACGGAACAACAGATGAAGATTCTACACCAGATAGCAATATAGGGAATGATGACGCAGCAGGCTTTGGTACAGATCCAAACGATCCATATACCAATCATAATGATATAACCTTGGATGAGCCAGCAGGAGATGAAGATGACAATGATTATGAAGACATAGCTGTGGAAATCAACTATGATCTTTCCTTAGCAAAAGCACTAGCTACGGGGCAGTCAGCTACCGTAAGTTTAGGAGAGGTAGTAGAGTACACCATTACCATTTTAAATCAAGGAAATGTCGCTTCTAATGAGTATGAAGTAACAGATTATATTCCAGCAGGAATGGAATTTGTAGCGGCTTCTGATTTCGGTACACAAGCAGGTGCTTCAGTTACTTGGTCTAAACTAAGTAGTTTAGCTCCAAACCAATCGAAAGTCTTAACAATATCTTTAAGAGTAATAGATGTATCTGTAGCTCCATTTGAGAATTTTGCAGAAATCTCTGATGATTCTTCTGAAGACTATGGAGTTACTGATGAAGACTCTACCCCTGATACTGATCCAAATAACGATTCTGTTGTTGAAACAGATGATCCTACACCTGATACAGTACCAGGAGACGAAGATGATTCTGATATAGAAGTAGTTGAAGTAAATATTAATTATGATCTTGCTTTAGTGAAAGACTTAGCAGCAGACCAATCTGGTACTGTTAGCTTAGGGGAAGTAGTGGACTATACGATTACGATTACCAATGAAGGAAATGTACCTTCTGGTACTTATGCTGTGGCGGATTATATTCCAGCAGGTATGAGTTATGTAGCTGCCTCCGACTTTGGTGCGGTAAGTGGTAGTACGGTCAACTGGTCGAGCTTAGCAAACCTAGAACCGGGTCAAACTAAAACGCTTACCATTTCTCTGAAAGTAGAGGATGTGAAGCTAGCACCTTTTAATAATATAGCAGAAATCACAGACGATTCTTCCGAAACTTACGGAGTAACGGATGGAGATTCTACACCTGATACCGATCCAAATAATGATCCTGATGCGGAAGATGATCAAGACCCAGAGATTGTGGATGTCAATGTGTTGTATGACTTAGCATTAGTTAAAGACTTGGCACCTGACCAATCTGCAACAGTAGCTTTAGGAGAGGCAGTCAATTATAGCATCACTATTACCAACCAAGGAAATGTACCTTCTGGCACTTATGATGTTGCGGATTATATCCCAGCAGGTATGGAGTTTTTATCTGCTTCTGATCTGGGTGTACTGAGTGGCAGTACCGTTACTTGGTCTAGTCTTTCCAGTTTAGCACCAGGAGAAACGAAATCGTTATTATTAATCTTAAGAGTGACCGATGCAACGCAAGCACCGTTCACCAACTTTGCAGAGATCACCAATGATTCTTCAGAAGACTTTGGTGTAACGGATACGGATTCTACACCAGATACCAACCCAAGCAATGATCCAGAGGCAGAGGATGATTCTGATCCAGCAGTGGTGGATGTTAATGTGATCTATGATTTAGCATTGATTAAAACCCTAGCGAGCAATCAAGCGGCTAATGTGGGCATTGGAGATGTTGTAAATTATAACATCACTATTGCCAATCAAGGAAATGTACCTTCTAATGACTTTAGTGTAGTAGATCAAATTCCAGCAGGAATGGAATTTGTTGGAGCCTCAGATTTTGGTAGCCATAGTGGAGGTATCGTAACATGGGCTAGCCTAGAAAATCTTGATCCGAATCAAACGAAGACCTTAACGCTAGCGTTGAGAGTCATTGATGTAACCTTAGGCGACTTCCGTAACTGGGCAGAAATCTCTGATGATTCTGCCTCAGATTATGGCGTAACCGATGAAGATTCTACCCCTGACAGTAATACGGGAAGTGATGGTGTAGCGGGTACTGGTACGGATCCAAATGATCCATTTACCAATCATAATGACATCGCATTAGATAATCCAGCAGGGGATGAAGATGATAATGACTATGAGGATGTGAGTGCAGACATCACTTATGATTTAGCTTTAATAAAAGAATTGGCTACGGACCAAGCTACTACGGTTAATCTTGGAGACATCGTAAATTATACTATTACGATTACCAATGAAGGAAATGTACCTTCTAATACTTACTCCGTAACCGATGCTATTCCAACAGGAATGGAATATGTTTCCGCTTCGGACTTCGGTACATTAAGCGGTTCTACGGTTACTTGGGCGACTCTTTCTAGTTTAGATCCAGGACAAACCAAAACGCTTACTTTGTCATTGCGAATCGTAGATGCCAAGCAAGCTCCTTATATCAATATCGCAGAAATCTCTGATGATTCTTCGGAGGATTATGGCGTGACAGATGAAGACTCTACACCAGATAGTGATCCGAATAATGATCCAGATTCAGAAGACGATCAAGACCCAGCCGTTATTGATATTAATGTTGTTTATGACTTAGCATTGATTAAAACACTGGCAGATGGACAGCCTGCAACGGTAGGGGTAGGAGATATTATCACTTATAATATCACTATAGCGAATCAAGGAAATGTACCATCTAATGATTATACCGTCACGGATCAATTACCTACGGGCTTAGGATTTATTGCTGCTTCTGATAGTGGTACTGCTTCAGGCACCGTGGTGACTTGGGCAAATCTACCAAATCTTGATCCAGGGCAAACGAAGACCTTGACACTAACTGCTCAAGTAAAGGATGGGTTAAATGGGGATTATAGAAACTGGGCAGAAATCTCTGATGATTCTTCAGAGGATTACGGTGTAACAGATGAAGATTCTACGCCAGACACAACAACTGGCAACGACAATACAGATGGGTTTGGCATTGATCCAAATGATCCATATACCAATCATAATGACATTACTTTAGATAATCCTACAGGCGATGAAGATGATAATGATTATGAAGATATTACACTACTTCCTGTCTATGATTTAGCTTTAGTAAAATTATTGACTACTGCTCCAGAAGTTGCTGAAGGAGACGTAGCCTCCTACTCTATCGTCATTACCAATCAAGGTACTGTACCTTCTAATGATTATGTTGTTAGTGATTATATCCCTGCGGGAATGAGCTTTGTGACTGCATCGGATGGAGGAACAGAAAGTGGCGGAGTAGTAACATGGTCTAGCCTACCAAGCCTTGACCCAGGCATGATTCAAGTATTGACACTTGAGTTACGAATGGAGGATGTCAACTTATCTACGACTTATAGAAACTGGGCAGAAATCACAGATGACTCTTCGGAAGATTATGGCGTAACAGATGAGGATTCTACACCAGATAGCGATCCTGCAAATGACCCTGTTACCAATCATAATGATCCTGCCGCAGATACGGTAATTGGTGATGAAGATGATAATGATTACGAAGATGTAACGCCTATTATACCGCCACCTGTCTATGACTTAGCTTTGATTAAAACCATTGCACCAGGTGAATCTACTACTTTAGGCATAGGCGATCAAGTAACCTACAATATTACAATAAGCAACCAAGGAGATGTTCCATCTAATGCCTACTCGGTCATAGATGTGATGCCAGCAGGTATGAGTTTTGTAACAGCTTCGGATGGGGCAGATCATTTCCAACAAACGGTTCAGTGGGGAGACTTGCCAAGTATAGAACCAGGTCAAACTAAGGTGTTGACGATCACCCTACAAATGGATGATCCGACCTTGAATAGTACTTATAGAAACTGGGCAGAAATTTCTGAGGATTCTTCTGACGACTATGGTGTAAAAGATGAAGATTCTACGCCAGATGATAATGTACTAGATGATCCAGTTAATAATCACAATGATCCAACTGCTGATTCAGTAGCGGGTGATGAAGATGATAATGATTATGAAGATATTACTCCTGTATTGCCACCACCTGTATATGACCTTTCTTTAGTAAAAGTATTATCCAATGGTCAATCTAGTGAATTGGGAATTGGCGATCAAGTAACGTATAGCATCTTGATAACCAATCAAGGGGATGTAGCTTCTAATGATTATAGCGTGATGGATGTGATGCCAGCAGGCATGAGTTATGTTTCATCATCTGACGGAGGCAGCTTTACGGCAGGTACAGTGACTTGGGCGAATCTTCCAAACCTTGATCCAGGTCAAACTAAAGTATTGACCATCACCCTACAAATGGATGATCCAAATCTTGGAACTGCCTATAGCAACTTTGCAGAAATCACAGATGATTCTTCGGAAGATTATGGGGTAACAGATGAAGACTCTACACCTGATAATAATCCATCGAATGATCCAACCATAGATCATAATGATACAGCAGCAGATACGGTTACAGGTGACGAAGATGATAGTGATGTAGAGGTAGTAACACCTATCCTACCAGAATATGATTTATCGTTAATTAAAACAATACCAAGTGGTCAAGCTACTTCTTTGGCTATTGGCGATCAGGTGACTTACAATATCACAATTTCCAACCAAGGAGAAGTGGCTTCTAATGATTATAGTGTAGCAGATTATATTCCTGTGGGCATGAGTTATGTGTCTTCCTCTACTGGAGGAACAGAAAGCGGAAGCGTTGTAACATGGAATAATTTACCAAGCATTGAGCCAGGTAAAAACATGATACTAAGCATCACGCTACAGATGGAAGATCCTACGCTTAGCACCTATAGAAACTGGGCAGAAATCACAGACGATTCTGCGGAAGATTACGGTGTAACAGATGAAGATTCTACGCCTGACAACGATCCAACCAACGATCCAGCATTTAATCATAATGATCCAATTTCGGATACTGTTTCAGGGGATGAAGATGATAATGATTACGAAGATATTACGCCAATACTACCTCCTCCAGTATATGACCTTGCACTGATAAAAGTACTAGCTGATGGACAGTCTAGTAGTGCAGGAATTGGAGATCAGGTAACCTACAATATTATTGTAACCAATCAAGGAGATGTACCTTCCAATGATTACACCGTTGTGGATGTAATTCCAGCAGGTATGAGTTATGTTACCGCTTCTAACGGAGGGACGCACAGCGGCGGTATGGTTACTTGGGCAAATCTTGCCAACCTTGATCCAGGTCAAACTAAATTATTGTCAATTACCCTTCAGATGGAGGATCCAACTGTAGGAGGAGACTATCGAAATTTCGCTGAAATCACAGATGATTCTTCGGAAGATTACGGTGTGACAGATGAAGATTCTACGCCAGATACAAATCCATCTAACGATCCTACGGTAGATCACAATGATCCTACTGCGGACACCGTAACAGGAGATGAGGACGATAGTGACTACGAGTCTATTACTCCTATCATTCCGCCACCAGTATATGACTTGGCATTGATTAAAACCCTTGCAGCAGGTCAGTCTCCATCCTTAGCGGCAGGCGATCAAGTGACTTATAATATTACCATCACCAACCAAGGAGATGTTGCTTCTAATGACTATACCGTAATAGATCAACTACCAGCAGGGATGAGCTATGTGTCTTCTTCAAATGGAGGTACGCTTAGTGGTGGTGTAGTTACTTGGTCTAATTTGCCAAGCATTGAGCCGGGTAAGAATATGGTCTTGACCATCACCTTACAGATGGATGATACTTCTCTTAGCACTTATAGAAACTGGGCAGAAATTTCTGATGATTCTTCAGAAGACTATGGCGTAACAGATGAAGATTCTACGCCAGACGCTGATGTAACCAATGATCCTATTTCTAACCACAATGATCCTACTAAGGATGTAGTTGCTGGTGATGAGGATGACAATGATTATGAAGATGTATTACCTGTTCAACCACTACCTGTTTATGATCTAGCATTGATTAAAACTTTATCAGCTGGACAGACAACTAGCGTTGGATGGGGAGCATTGGTGAGCTATGATATTACGGTTGCTAACCAAGGTACGGTGAATAGTTTGAGCTATGATGTAAAAGATCAAATCCCAGCAGGGATGAGCTATATCTCAGACTCTTCAAATGGTACTTATGATGCGGTTAATAATGCTGTTACATGGAATAGCTTACCAGCATTAGATCCAGGTCAAGCAATTGTTATTCAAATGATCTTAAGAGTAGATGATCTTACCAAAGGAGATTTCCGTAACTGGGCAGAGATTATCAGTGACTCTGCTAGTGAGTATAATACGACTGATGAAGACTCTACACCTGATGATAATATCGGCAATGATAATGCAGCAGGTATAGGTCATGATACAAACGCTGGAAATGGTGCAACACTAAATCCAGGAGAAGATCCAAATGATCTATATGTCAATCACAATGACATCTCTTTAGATAATCCAGCAGGAGACGAGGATGATAATGATTATGAAGATATTACCGTGATTTTCACTTACGATTTAGCACTAATCAAAACAGTAGCTAGTGGGCAAGCGACTGCTCTAGCAGCAGGCGATCAAGTGACTTATAATATCACGATTACTAACCAAGGAGATGTTCCTTCCAATGCTTATAGCGTAGCCGATTATATACCAGCAGGCATGAGCTTTGTTGCTGCATCTGATGGAGGTACGCATAGTGGAGGTGTCATCACTTGGACAGGGCTTACAAACCTTAATCCTGAGCAAGCTAAAGTATTGACACTTACTTTGCAGATGGAGGATACGAAGTTGACTACTTATAGAAACTGGGCAGAAATCACGGATGATTCCTCTGAAAATTACGGAGTGACAGACGAAGACTCTACTCCAGATAGCGATCCTACAAACGATCCAACGGTGAATCACAATGATCCAACAGCTGACGTTGTACTAGGAGATGAAGATGATAATGATTACGAAGATATTACACCTATTTTACCACCACCTGTATATGACCTTGCCTTGATTAAAGTATTAGCGAATGGTGAGTCAGGTTCTGCAGGAGCTGGAGATCAGGTGACTTATAATATCATCGTTACCAATCAAGGTACGGTTGCTTCAAATGACTACACGGTTGCAGACGTCATTCCAACTGGAATGAGTTATGTTTCTGCTTCTAATGGAGGCACCCATAGTGGTGGCGTTGTTACTTGGGCAAATCTTGCCAATCTTGATCCAGGACAAACCAAAGTATTGTCGATCACGCTACAAATGGATGATCCAAGCTTGGGAGGGACGTATAACAACTTTGCAGAAATCACGGATGATTCCTCTGAAGATTACGGAGTGACAGATGAAGATTCTACACCAGATACGGATACCACCAACGATCCTACGGTGAATCATAATGATCCTACTGCAGATACGGTTATTGGTGATGAAGATGATAGTGACTTTGAATCTATTACACCCATTGTTCCTGCTCCAGTATATGATCTTGCCTTGATTAAAACACTGGCAAGTGGACAGCCTACTGCTATTGCGGAGGGGGATATTGTCAACTATAATATTACCATTACCAACCAAGGGGAGGTACCATCTAATGACTATACGGTAATAGATCAATTACCTGCGGGTATGAGTTTTGTTACTGCGTCTGATGGTGGTTTACATAGTGGTAGTATTGTGACCTGGACTAATTTACCAAATATTGATCCAGGCAAATCAAAAGTATTGACCATTGCGCTACGATTAGAGAATGCCTCTTTAGGAACCTATAGAAATATTGCAGAAATCACGGAAGATTCTGCCTCAGACTATGGAACAAAAGATGAGGACTCTACTACAGATAGTGATTTAACAAATGATTTTGTGATTAATCATAATGACCCAACTGCAGATGAAGTAGTCGGTGATGAGGATGATAATGACTATGAAGAATTTTCTCCTATTCGACCTTCTTTTAAATATGATTTAGCATTAGTCAAAATGCTAGCAGATGGTCAGTCTGGAGCAGTAGCGGAAGGAGAAATTGTAAATTATAATATTTTCATCAGCAATCAAGGAGGGGTTCCTTCTAATGATTATGTAGTAGTAGATCTTATTCCAGCAGGAATGGACTTCGTAGCTGCTTCTCATGGAGGAGTAGAAAGCGGAGGCATCGTGTCTTGGATTAATCTACCGAATATTGACCCAGGTCAAACAGAGGTACTAAGTCTGACTTTACAATTACAAGATGCTTCTATTGGAAGTTATAGAAACTATGCGGAGATCACGGATGATTCATCAGGTGACTACAGCACAACAGATGAGGATTCAACACCAGATGCTGATCCGAAAAATGATCCAGTGGTCAATCACAATGACATCAGTGCAGATGAGGTTGCTGGAGATGAAGATGATAGTGACTATGAGGATGTTACTTCTGTACAACCTGTACCTGTTTATGATTTAGCATTGATTAAAACAATAGCTGATGGGCAAAGTACTTCTTTGTCAATAGGCGATGTTATAACTTATTCTATCATTGTCACCAATCAAGGAACAGTCGCTTCCAATGACTATTGCGTAGTGGATATACTTCCTGCAGGCATGAGCTTTGTTAGTGCTTCTGACAATGGTGTGTATAAGGATGGATTAGTCAACTGGATTGACTTACCGAACTTAGAACCTGGTCAAACGAATGTCTTAACCATTGCCTTAAGAATGGACGATACCTCTTATGGCTCTTATAGAAATTTTGCAGAAATTTCTGATGATTCTTCGGAAGATTACGGCGTAAATGATGAGGATTCAACACCAGATGGTAACGTCAACGATGATCTGGTTATCAATCATAATGATAGCAATGCAGACATTATTAATGGGGATGAAGACGATCATGATTATGAAGATATTACCAGTAATCCAGAAATAATTGTATTGCTAGAGTGTCCTTCTAATCTGACCATTACTTGTAATGAGTCAACGGATCCAGCAAGTTTAGGGCAAGCATCGGCATCCACCAACTGTTCATCAGGAACCGCCTCTATTACTTATGAAGATATTACTACTAGTTTAAACAACTGTGGCAATACTGGAACCTTTGTAAGAATTTGGACGGCAATAGATGCCTGTGGAGGATTCAATACTTGTGAACAACTTATTACAGTTATTGATGATACGCCACCAACGCTTAGTTGCGCGGCAGATATAACCATTGACTGTGCAGGTTCTACGGATGTAAGTTTAACTGGTGGAGCTACTGCAAGTGATAATTGTAGTACCAGAGATGATATTACGATTACCTTTAATGATACAGATAAGATAACATCCTGCGGAAATATTACCAGAACTTGGTTTGCTACAGACGCTTGTGGAAATACTAGTAATTGTATTCAAATCATTACGATAGATGATGAAACTGCTCCAACCATTACTTGTCCACAAGACATTACCATCAATTGTGATCAGACTACGGAGCCAAGTGGTACAGGTGGATTAGCTACAGCTACTGATAATTGCACTACTGATATTTCCATAGAGTATATAAACCAAGGCGGTTCTATTGACTGTGAAATTGGCGGAGCTCTTTTAAGAGAATTTACTGCTACGGATGCTTGTGGAAATCAAGCTTCTTGTAAGCAAGTAATCTCTGTTACACCAGTAGTAATTCAGCCTAACTGTAACGACTTCTCCATATCAGTTAGTGATAATATCACCATCTGTAGCGGAAGCACTGCACAGTTAAGCGCAACGGGAGGCGTATCTTATTCTTGGTCTCCAGCGAGTAGCTTAGACAATCCAACGGTCGCTAACCCAGCAGCAAGTCCAACGGTCACCACTACTTATACGGTAGTATCGACTAGGGCAGATGGTTGTCAGGCACAAGCGCAGGTTACGGTTTCTATTGGAACAGCAACTATAACTGCTACTGGAGGCAAAACCATTTGTACGAATTTAAATGAATTCGCACAGTTATCCGCTACTGGAGGCGTAAGTTATTCTTGGGCTCCAGCCATCGGCTTAGATGATCCTTTCTCTGCTAATCCAATAGCGACCCCTACAACGACTACCACTTATGTAGTGACTGGTACGGATGCAACTGGCTGTACAGCTAGAGCAGAAGTGACCGTGGTAGCAAATGTTTGTGGTGTGCCTGTTGATCCATGTACTACGTTTGCAATTATTGATTATCCTGATAGAAGTATTTGTGCTGGAAATATAACGCAACTAAATGCTTCGAGAGGTATCTCTTATTCTTGGTCGCCAACTACTGGTCTAGATAAACCAACTAGTGCAAATCCAGTGGCCAATCCAAGTGCAACGACTACTTATACAGTTACCGTTACCAATGCTGCAGGTTGTACAGCAACCGATCAAATTACAGTAGAAGTAACAGGTGAAATTGTAGTAAGTGCTGGACCAGATATTACCTTCTTTGCTAGTTGCCCAGGTGAGACCGTAACAGGCGCACAATTAAATGCGACAGGTGGTATCTTCTACGAATGGAGTCCAGCAGCAGGATTGAATAGTGTTTCTATTCCAAATCCAATAGCTACTCCATTTGGACCGACAACCTATACTGTTACAGTTACAGATCAAAATGGTTGCTCTAGTACCGATCAAGTAACGGTACAAGTAGCAACTCCAGATTGTTTGCCAGATTGCAGCAATTTCACGATAGCTAATCAGCCAGATCAGAAAATCTGTTTTGGAGAAACTGCGCAGTTAACTGCTTCTGGAGGGGTATTATACTTCTGGAGTCCCGTAGAGGGCATGACCGATCCTACTTTGCCTAACCAAACAGTTCGCCCAGTAGGTACAACGACTTATACAGTAACCGTAACAGATAACCAAGGATGTACTGCGGTAGATCAAATTAGAATAGAAGTAGAAAGCTGTCCTGATCCATTCTCAGATATAGATGGTGATGGAATTTCAGATGCGATAGAATTACAACTTGGAACGAATCCAACCGATCCTTGTAGTAACAATTATACAGGTGCTGAATTGTGCGCATTCATTCAAGCAAATCCTAACAGTCCATTGGCAACGGCCGATTGTGACGGAGGAGGCGTTATCAACGGAATTGAGTGTGGAGAAGGAAAAGATCCGACGCTTGCAAGTGATGATGCCATCCAACCTAACCCAATAGGTTGTACAGGTTTTGTCATCTACGAATGTCCAGATAAGCGAATTTGTGTAGGAGGTACGGCACAGTTAGTCGTTAATGGTGGTGTTAGTTGGGTATGGAGCCCAGCAGCAGGACTAGACAATCCTTTCTCCGCTGTACCGGAAGCTTCTCCAACGACTACGACCACTTATACCGTAGTAGCGACTGACGCGAATGGTTGTACTGCCTCTGAAGAAGTAGTGGTAACAGTTATGACTGAGTTGAAAGTATATGGTGGAGAAGACCAAACGATTTGTAGTGGTCAAGTAGCACAGTTAGATGGACAAGGTGGCGTAAGATACCAGTGGAGTCCAACAACTGGATTAAGCAATCCTAATATTGCAAATCCTACTGCTAATCCAAGCACAACGACTACTTATACGGTAACCGTAACCAACCCAATGGGTTGTACTGGCACCGATCAAGTAACGATCACAGCCGGTGGAAATCTGGCAGCTAATGCAGGACTAGATCAAACGGTTTGTGCCGGTCAATCAGCTAACTTAAGAGCAACGGGTGGTTTGACTTACCGATGGAGTCCAACGACTGGTTTGAGTAATAGTACTGTTTCCAATCCTACGGCGACACCAAATAGTACAACGACTTATACGGTGACCGTCACAGATGTAAACGGATGTACAGGCACCGACCAAGTAACGGTTAGGGTAGAAAATAATATTACGGTAAATGCTGGAAATGATGCGACTATCTGTAGTGGTCAGAATGTTCAATTAAATGCAACGGGAGGGGCTACCTACCAATGGAGTCCTACTACTGGATTGAGCAATCCGTCTATCAATAATCCAGTGGCTAGTCCAAGCAGTACTACGACTTATATGGTAACGGTAACGGATGTGAATGGCTGTAGCGATACAGATCAAGTGACCGTGACCATTCGGAATAATATTACTGTGAATGCTGGAAATGATGTAACCGTTTGTAACGGACAAAGCACTCAATTAAATGCAACAGGAGGCGCAAGTTATCAATGGAGTCCTGCTACTGGATTGAGCAATCCATCCATTAATAACCCAATGGCATCACCAGGTTCGACTACTGTTTATACCGTAACGATTACGGATGTGAACGGTTGTACAGGTACGGACCAAGTGACCGTGACCGTTGGAAATTTTGTAGCAGAAGCATGTGAAGATAAAGAAATGTGTGCAGGGGAAACGACTAGATTATTAGTATCAGCTGGTACTGCTTATCAGTGGAGTCCTACTGCTTCCTTAGATAATCCGAATATACCTGCTCCAAATGCGAATCCTAGTACCACTACTACTTATACCGTAACGGTGACAGGACCGAATGGCTGTACTAGTGTAGATCAAGTAACACTATATGTACAGACGAATACTAGTGCGAATGCAGGGGCTGACATTTCTGAATGTCCTGGAGTTGGTACACAACTAAAAGCAACAGGTGGCATGAGTTATGAATGGAGTCCAAAAACTGGATTAGACAATCCATTCAGCGCCAGCCCATTTGCGAATCCATCTACCACGACTACTTATACCGTAACCGTGATGGATTTCAACGGTTGTATCGCCACCGATCAAATGGTGTATGAGGTAAGCACTGATTGTGCTCCTCCAACCAATTGCGATCAAGGCTTAATAGAACTATCAGAAACTTGTATAGAAGATGATAATATGGCAAGAATCTGTTTACCATTCTCGGTAGCAGATGTAGCTGCTAATTTCACCTTAACGACTTCTTTAGGTACAGTGGTATCCAACCACGGTTGTGACTTTGTGCCAATCCAAGCCTACACTTATGCTATTCTTCCAAGTATGGGAGGAAGCGGTACTTACATGATTGAATCATGGACAGTGAACGGCAATACTTATACTGGAGAAGTAACCAATATGGATGAATTAACTGCTTGGATGCAGTCAAATGATCCTACTGGTAATTGGACGAATATATCTGATAGTTACTATATCTTGGGTGGCACGCCTGATGGCGTTTATGGTGATTTAATTATCATGCACGAAGAGACTTGGATTACCACTAATTTGAATCCAAGTGAGACAGGTCAGGCAAGTGGTACGTTGGTTGAGATTGATATGAGTGGTAGAGAAAACGATGTTTTAACCATCACCAATAATACAACGGGTTGTACGGACCAAGTTACTATTAGAACTTGTGCTACTTCACCGAGATGTCCAGAAGATTTGATAGAAGGAGAATATGATTTAACGATTACAGAATGTAGTGAAATGGCGCCTTTATGTTTGCCATTCAATGCGGATAATATGGAAGACTACGATATTCTAGTAGATGGTAATCCATACGCAGGAATTCTGGAAGTATGTACATCTGTTACTTCTTTTGCGTACACCTACTTCTCGATTCCAGATCAGGGCGCCAAAGGGCCTTACCAAATTACTAAGTGGACGGTTAACAATGAAACCTTCAATGGTTCTTTCAACAATCTAGCAGAGCTATTAGAATGGATGAATGTAATGGATCCAAAAGGTAATTGGGTACAAGATGCTACTACTTTAGCCATTAGAGGAGGAGCAGTAACAAACGCTTATGGTAAGCTGGAGCTTGTACAAACTTTCACTAGGTCTAAAGCCATATTAGACATCAATACCAAGACAACTCCTAATAGTGTCCAAATGGCATTTGCGGAAGGTATCCATGCTATCTCTTTCTATAACACCTTAAATGGATGTTCAGATGAGTTCGCAGTCAGTGTAGGATGTGCTTCTAATAAAGTACCTCGTGCAGCAGGAGACATAGTGGAAATTGATGGAGAAGAAGAAGCGATCCTAGATATAACTGCAAACGATAGAGCAGAAGAAATAACGATAGAAATCACAAAAGCACCACAATATGGTGAAGCAGTAATCAACTCAGATAACACTGTTTCTTATGAAGCTAATGAAGGATATTGCAACTCTAAAGTAGCCGATCATTTCGCTTACCGAATCTGTAATGGTTTTGGTTGTGACGAAGCAGAAGTGTCCGTATTAGTGAAATGTCCAGCTATGCAAGTAGTCTCTGGATTCTCACCAAATAACGATGGAGTCAATGATTACTTCATGATAGAAGGATTACAAAATTACCCAGCTAATGAGTTGACTATCTTCAACCGTTGGGGAACTGAAATATTTAAACAAAAAGGTTATGATGGCAAGTGGAATGGTACCTTCGACGGACTTCCGCTAACAGATGGTACGTACTTCTACATCCTAACAGATGGAGAGGGAAATACGCAATCAGGTTATGTCCAGATTAACAGATAAACAAAAAAGCTGAATAGAATGCGATCGGGTCATCTATCTAGATGAATCCGATCGTCTTTTTAGTTTTACGGAATCGCCGAATTTATTTGGCTGATTCATTACTGTAAGTGGGATAAAATTGTGAAAGTGAACTAAATGTTTATTGGTTTATCTGTTTAATCGTTTACAAGCTATACTTGGATAAACAGTTCAACAACTAAACAAATAAACAGTATTGGAAAATCACTTTTTTACCCCGTTTCAAGTATAGTATAAATAGTAGCAAGACTAGAAGCCTACCAAATAAATTTGGTGGCTACGTGAATATAAAAAAACAAAAATTAACCCTCCCCTACCCCAACTTAGCAAAGTACTACTATTGTATTAAAACCTAATTTTAGCCATGAGAAGAGTATCATTTTGCATAATATTTTTTCTTTGTACTGTTATTGGTGTACATGCCCAAAATGGATGTCTAACCATCAATAATATCAGTTATACCAGCCCTACTAGCTGTGGTGCAACTGATGGCACGATCACAATTGATGCTATTCATTCAACGGGCAACACCTTACAATACAGTATAGATGGAGGCAGAGTTTGGGTAAATAATGCCACCATTGGAGGATTAGAAGCGGGGGTTACTTACTTCGTAGAAGTTCGAGATAATATAGGACTTTGTTTCGCCTCTCATGGAGAATATATTTTGGAACATCCCGAATGTAATAATTCCGATCCTTGCGTGCGCACCCCTTTTACAATAGAAGATTTTCCAGGTCAAACGATTTGTTCTACAGAAGGTACTTTTTTAAATGCCTCGCCAGGTTTGTCTTATACTTGGTTTCCGACTACTGGACTGAGTGCTAGTAATATTGCCAATCCAATAGCTATCCCAACTTCCACTACCACTTACACTGTTACCGTTACGAATCAAGAGGGGTGCACAGCAACCGATAATATCACCATCACCGTGGACAACGATCCTGCTTGTGAAGGGAACAGAGAAGGGCTTGAAGCTGGAGCAGGCGCTTTCCTTTTAAGTAATTGTATTCTCCTCAATAATGTAAATACTACCAATCCTTCTGGTTGCAATAAAACGGATGGAAGTATCACCATAGATGCTGCTCATATTGGAGGCAATCAATTACAATATAGCATCGACGGAGGCAGAACTTGGGGGAACAATGCTACCATTGGTGGTTTAGAATCAGGGGTAACTTATCTAGTAGAGATAAGAGATAATATTGGTCTTTGTTTCAAATCTCACGGAGAAGTAATACTAGAAAATACGAATTGCATTACCGACCCTTGTGCGACCAGACCATTTAGCATAACTGATGCGCCAGACCAAACGATTTGTTCAGGAGAAAGTACTAGTTTAAATGCTTCTAGCGGTGGTATGACTTATAGTTGGTCCCCTACTACTGGATTAAGTGCTAGTACTATTGCTAATCCTACTGCTACTCCTGTTACAACAACTACCTATACAGTAACAGTAACGAATCAAGAAGGATGTATTGCAACGGATGCCATCACGGTTACCGTTTCGAATAAACCTATCGCTAATGCAGGGGTTGACCAAACAGTTTGTGCTGGATCATCTGCCCAATTATCTGCTAATGGTGGTACTAGTTATCAGTGGATTCCTGCTATAGGACTAAGCAATGCAGCTATCGCCAATCCTGTTGCAACCCCTTCAACGACCACTACCTATTGTGTAACGATTACGGATAATAATGGCTGTCAGGGAACAGACTGTATTACCATAGAAGTGGATAGCAATTGTGAGGGAGCGGATATAGAAAGTGGTTCTAATGCTGGAGAAACTATTAACCCATGTATCATTGGTCCTGCGGTAGTTGCATGTCCAGATAAATTTATGTGCCCTAATGACCAAGCGCAATTGGTCGTCAATGGAGGTATCAGATGGGAATGGAGTCCTACTACTGGACTAGATGACCCCACCTCTGCCAGTCCAATTGCTACTCCATCTGTTACCACAGTATATACCGTTACAGGTTATGATGCGAATGGTTGTACGGCAACAGATCAAGTAGAAGTGATCGTGGTAACTTCTGGTAATTGTGATGTAGCCTCACCTCCATGTCAAGATGATAGTATAATCGAAGAAGAGGAAGTATGCCTAGATGCAGATGCACCAGTTGCTTTCGTTTGTTTACCATTCCCAATAGAGGAATTAAACAATACCTTCACTGTGGACTTAGCAAGCGGCACGCCACAAATAGAACATGGATGTGGCTTTGATAATATTTATACCTATCAATACAATTTTTTACCAGCAGGAGGTCAAGGAACTAATTATCAAATAAACAATTGGACGGTTAATGGAGTGACGCAATCTGGAGTGGCCAACTCTATGCAAGAATTATTGCGTTTTATGCAAACCTCTGATCCAGCGGGGAATTGGAATATGGATGCTACTCGATTTTCTATTATTGGTGGTTCACCAAGCAGCAACTATGGAGACTTACTGATAACTCATCAGGGACAAGATACTCGTCTTGGGAAAAATACATCTCAAAAACCCACAGGCACCTTAGTATCTGTCAATATGGTGAATAGAGATCGAGAAGTACTAACAGTTATAAATTTAATTACGGGCTGTACAGATCAAGTGATTATTAGTCGCCCAACTAATTGTCCTGATTGTAAATCAGACTGCTTACAATCAAATATTGAAGAAGGATCCAATTAATTTCTAAGTTCCCAATCAAACCATCAAAAAAGAAAGTTATAATACTTTTGTCAGACTACTTATCTATTTTGCTTTTTCAATATTTAAAAGATATTTTTTATTAATATACTTAAAAAATAATTGGAATTATATTTGGAAACATATTTATACTTCAATTCCCACTCCCCTCTTTTATCGTCCTGTAACAACAATCACAAAAACTACTTCGTAACGTCTAACCAACCCTCACCAACGTCCCCATTCATAGAAGCTATAAAGGCTACATAATCTTCTAGGAGGAACCCTTTAGTCGTTACGCTAATTACAAATTTTTATGAATCTTAAAAAATGATGATGAGAATCTTCCTTTTATGGTGTTCCCTCTGTATGTGTTATGTTACACAAGCCCAAAGTTTTTATTCTAGTTTAGAATTTTCCGTCCAAAAGATGGAAGACAATGATTTAGTTTGGGGCGTATATGTTCGTCCCACAAAAGGATTTGAAACGCCCACCAAACCAGTTATAGCCACTGGTCAAATAACGGTGTTGTTGCGGAATAATGGTTTTGATAATATCGATCATATTCAAAGTGTGAACGGTAACTGGAACGGAGCTATAGAAAAAATAGATGGACCGATAGAAGCTCCAGATGTCAGCTACTTCTTTATCGGCTTTATTGATGATGGAAAGGGTATTGAACTGGAAAATGAGAAAGAAACTTTATTGCTTACTATGCAATTAAATAATTGCCCAGACACTATAGCACTCATCAATAACCAAGGAGATCCATTTGCTTTATTACCTAACTCTGTCAGTAACAACCCAGGAATGGATTTCGAAGTCTATAATGTGGACAAAAAAGAAATTCATAATTGGGCAAAAAATTATAATACGACTGACCATAGTTGTGGCAATCTATCCACCTCTGTTCAGGATGCTACTGCTTTAGGTCTCTTATCTTTTTACCCTAATCCAGTTGCCCAACAACTGCAATTAAATTGGTCAGGAGATAAAGATGCACAAATTTCAATTTTAGATTTATCCAATCAAGTACGACTACCACAGCAAGCATTGCATTCCTCTCAACAAATAGATGTCAGTCAATTTTCGGCCGGTATGTATATTATCAAAATTGAAAGTCAGCAACAACAGTTTTATTCTAAATTTGTAAAGCGTTAATTAGACTTTATTCGGTTGACGGTTGATGGTCAACGCCTTAAGAAAAATTTAAAAAAATACTACTGTATTAGTATAAGCAGCATCTCTTTTTTTGAAGCATAAAAAAAGGACGCTGCCGACAGCCTTTCACCGCGTCCTTTTCGGAAAATTCCGTTCCTTCATTTTCCAAAAAGAGACGTTGTGGAGACACCTGTAAAACACCCACTCTCTTTCCACCACCACTTCCCGATCCAGCAACTCCATAGCCTCCATCATTTTTATCTGTTCTATTGTTCTATTGTCTCATTGTTCTATTGTCTCATTGTTCTATTGTCTCATTGTTCCATTGTTCCATTGTTCCATTGTTCCATTGTCTCATTGTTCCATTGTTCCATTGTTCTATTGTCTCATTGTTCCATTGTCTCATTGTTCCATTGTCTCATTGTTCTATTGTCTCATTGTTCTATTGTTAGTAGTTAGACAGAATTATTGAAACAATTGAGAACTGGTCAGATCACTTTGGAGTGATCAGATCAGACGCCTTTGTTCAATCTGCTCACTTTAAGCTGAGCTGATTGATAATTGGAACTATTTCATTTGTTTTGTTCAATTACTTTAGTATCTGGACAGCAATAACGAAATCCCGTCCGATGGCTGCCGTCGGATGGGAAGGCTCATCGGACGACGCAGCCATCCGACGAGTACACCAATTGTTTTGTCAACAATGAAGCAATGAGACAATAGAACAATGAGACAATAGAACAATGAGACAATAGAACAATAGAACAATGGAACAATGGAACAATGGAACAATGAGACAATAGAACAATGAGCCAATGGAACAATGAGACAATAGAACAATGAAGCAATGTCAAATAGCAGCCGCTTTTTCTACGAATGGTATTGGTATCTTTACAGAATTGATGGTAGCTTAGCAGCAAGTTTTAATAATGCCACCTATGCGTAATTCCCGTTCGATCGTTCTGTTTCTCTTTGCCTTATTTTCCTGGCCAACAACACTACCTGCAAAGCACTTAATTGGTGGAGAAATCAGCTACAAATGTGTGGGGAATGGAGATTACGAAATCACGTTACAAGTATATAGAGATTGCTTAACGGACGGTGCAGACTTTGATGCAGAAGCCAACTTTGCGATCTTTCAATGTGATGGTACCATTGATTGTACGGAGTTAGCACAAGGTAGTCAAGGTTTTACATTTACCGTCCCCTTAGATACGGTAGAAACCCTAAACTATCCTGACCCTACTTGTGAATTACCACAACTATGTGTGGAACAAGGGACCTATCGTTTTCGGTTAAGTGACTACGACGCCTTTTTACCAAATACCAATAACAGCTACTATGTTGTCCACCAGCGATGTTGCAGGAATGAAAGCATTACCAATATTGCAACCCCAGAAGAATTTGGCAGCACCTTTTCAATCGCTATCACCCCCACTGCCCAACAGGTCTGTAATGCCAGTCCTACTTTTAATGACTTCCCCCCTGTCATCACTTGCATTAATGAGCTATTTGAATTCCAACAAACGGCAACAGATGAGGATGGGGATTCCCTAGTATTTGCTTTTTCTGCTCCCTTGCATGGCGGTGGCAATGATGTGACTAGAGATAATTACGAAAGTTGTGTAGGTGCCATTCCGAATCCACCTTGTCCACCACCTTATGCAACTGTACCGTTTGTCCAACCTCTCTATGATGCCCAATTTCCCTTTGGCGATTTTGAAGAAACCATAGAAATAAAACCATCTACTGGTTTGATAACAGGCACACCTACGCTGATAGGTCAGTTCGTTGCAGGGATCAGTATCCAAGAATATAGAAATGGTATTTTATTAAGTACCAGCCAACGAGAAGTACAAATCAATGTAATCAATTGCGATGATACCAACGATAGAATTGGTAGTGCTTGTGATGATGGAAATCCAAATACCGAGCAGGATAGAATCATAGAGGATTGTTCCTGTAAAGGCATATTGACAGAAGCTGCCAAGAATAATAAGGACCTATTTATTTCGGAATATTTTGAAAGTACCACCACTGATAAATGTATTGAAATTTATAATCCTACCGATGAAGCCATCGTGTTTAACGACCAATATGTCCTCAAAATTTATAATGAAGAAAATCCTACTGGAATCAGCATCCACACCTTAGCAGATACCATTAAAGCTCATAGCACCTATTTTATCTGTCACGAAGATTCAGAGGTAGCATTACTAAATGCTGCCAACGCCACCTTTACTATAGACTTCGATGGAAACGACGCAATCACCTTAGAACAGGGAACTATATTGATCGATTTATTTGGGAATCGGGATTGCTTCCCCAATGATTTCTGGAGAGGAACGACCCCCGGTATTAGAAGTCAAAATAAAACCTTAGTGCGATGTCCTTGTCTGCAAAATGGGATTAAATCAGATCCAATAGATTGTGTATTTCCTGCATTATCGGAAGAATGGATTTGTTTACCAACGGATGATACCAGTAATCTCGGAAAACATGATACCCTTACAGAAGAAGGAACTTTTTTTGCGACCCTTACCGATATTTATTGTGACTGTGCACAATCGTGTAGAGAACGAGATTCTCTAGTGTTGATAGATTTTCACAAGGCTGCCAATGGAGAAAACTGGCAAAACAAATGGGACTTAACCACTCCTATGGATACTTGGTTTGGCGTAACCCTGAATGCCGAAGGCTGTGTCCGTTGTCTAGACTTAGATGGTATTCCTGACTGTGGCACGCCCTATAGCACGGATACTCTTGGTAATAATTTGACGGGCACTATATCTGATCAGATCGGGGAATTAGAAAAGTTGGAAGCCCTTTATTTAAGCCATAATGATTTAACAGGAGTGATTCCTAGAAGTATCGCTAATCTTTTGGAATTAAAAAGTATTTGGGTGAATGATAATACCCTGACTGGAGATTTTCCTGTGGGTCTTATTTTATTAGACCAACTCCAACAAGTAGTATTGGACAGCAATGAATTAACAGGTGTCTTACCGCCAGAAATGGCAGACCTAGCACAGCTCAATATTTTCACTGCTCGTGAAAATCAATTAATGGGCTGCATTCCAGATTCTTATCTCGATTTGTGTGGAATCAACATTAATTTTATCAATAACCCAGCCCTAGCTTGGGAAGGAGATTTCGATATCTTTTGTGAGTCTTCAGAAGCCCAATTGGGGGCGAACTGTGATGATGGCGAAGAAGAAACTTTACTAGATGTTATTCAAGAGGATTGTCAATGTAGAGGCGAACGAAATATACAACCCTTGGTTTTTTCTACTCCTTGTCGCTCGTTTAAAACAGGAGAAGAAAACTGCTTACCTTTTCAAGTAAGTAATTTCCAACAATTAAGGGGTATTCAAATGAATATAGAATGGGATGACGCTGTATTGGAATTCACACAACTTCAATCCGCTTCTAACCTAGCTAGTTTAAGCGATAATAGTTTTAATGTAGAACAGGTTGCAGAGGGACAATTACAATTATTTTGGGCAGATGAAAATTCCATTCTTGGAAATGACTTAGCAGAGGAAGATACCCTTTTTAAAATCTGCTTTATTCGCCAAACTTTGGATTCTGCCATCATCTCCATCAATGATAATAGCAAAGTTCCTTTTCCAAGCCTAGCCATTGATATTGATTCAGAATCCGTTCCTATTGTCGATAATATTTGTTCCCCAGCCAATGGAGACTGCATCAATCCAACGATCCTAGGAGAACAAAAAGATACTCAACTCATAGAAGTGTGTGGAGGCAGCGCAACCCTTTCCACTGACTCCAATCCTGCAAATTTTACTGGTCAATGGATAAGCACTAACCCACTGATCACAATCACTAATCCTGAAAATCCTGAAATTACCATCAACAATCTACCTCGTGGTAACACGGTATTTTCTTGGATATTGGATACCATTAATTGCACCTCTTATTTTCCTGAACGCTTCGAAGTAGTAGGTTTATCTCGTCCAGACTTACCACAAGACACCTTTATTATAAGGGATAAAAATGTGCCGTTCTCCTTTTCTATCTTTCCACCCGAGACCACTACCCAGCTAACTAGTAACATTTTAAACTCCCCCTCACATGGGGAGTTAACCGAATTGGCTATTGGTCAATTTGAATTACAACCAGCTAGTTCTTTTAGCACGGACGATCAATTTGTCTATGAAATCTGCTATGAAGATTGTCCTAGTATCTGCGGTTCTACCACCATTGTCTTTCAATTGCAAGAACCGCTTAATGAAGTTACGGTTAATGATAAAAATCTAATTCCCAATACCATTACCCCCAACGAAGATGGACTGAACGATCAATTGATCTTCCCACAATTAATCGATCCCCTTGCCTTCCCCAAGAATGAACTACTCCTCTTTAATCGTTGGGGCGACGAAGTATTTTTAGCTCGTCCCTACGAGAACAATTGGGAAGGCACTAATAACAATGGAGCGGCATTGGCAGAAGGCACCTACTATTATATTCTTCGATTAGATGTTGGTAGAGGAAATGTTTTAAGGGGTCAAATCGTTATATTGAGATAATTGGTGGGTGGACCTCATCGCTGAAATACTTTTCTTCTTAGCCTCTTTTTCATCAAAAGGGTCACTACCCCTCCGAGGAATCTCCTACATTTGTACCAGATAAAATTATTTCAAACGTCAAAACGATTAGTTGTTCTATCATCTCCTTCTTCAAATTTACAAACTAGGCATCAGGGTCGCTTCTTTATGGCAGCCCAAAGCGAAAGCATGGATCGCAGGTCGAAAAAATTGGCGAGCTACCTTACAAAGTATGTTTAAGGAAGCACCGCATTCGGTTATCTGGTTTCATTGTGCTTCGCTGGGCGAATTTGAGCAAGGACGACCATTGATGGAACGAATTAAGCAAGAACAGCCTAACCAAAAAATAGTGCTGACTTTTTTTTCTCCTTCTGGATATGACGTGCGAAAAAATTATCAGGGAGCTGATTATATTTGGTACATGCCATTAGATACCCAAAAGAATGCAACGGACTTTATCAATTTCTTACAACCTCGATTAGCGATCTTTGTCAAATATGAGTTTTGGTATAATTTCTTATATACCCTCCAAGTACAGAACATTCCTACTTTTTTAATTGGGGGATTATTTCGGCAGGAGCAGTATTTTTTTAAGTGGTATGGCAAACGATACTTACACCTATTGAAAGGCTTTTCGCAATTATTTGTACAGAATACGGCTTCTAAACAATTGTTAGCAAAACATGGGGTTAACGCTGTTTCCCTAGCAGGAGACCCACGCATTGATCGAGTTTTTCAAATTGCCCAAATGGTCAACAGCTTTCCCATAGTGGCGTCTTTTAAAAACAAACAACCTTTATTAGTTTTAGGAAGTACCCATCCACAGGATATAGCGATTTGGAAAACTTTTATTAAAAAAAATAAGGATTGGAAAATATTGATTGTTCCGCATGAAGTGGAGAACCTCGCCATCCAGCAATTAGAAAATAGCTTACCAGTATCCGCTCATCGCTATACGACTTTGAGAAAGAATACGACGACCTTCCCCCACCCTATTTTAATTATTAATACAATCGGGATGTTGAATCAACTATATCAATATGCAGACGTTGTTTATATTGGAGGTGGGTTTGGTGGAGGCATTCATAATACCTTAGAACCCGCTGTTTTTGGCGTACCCATACTCATTGGGCCTAAGCATGAAAAATTTGAGGAGGCTAAAAGTATGCTTCGTACGAAAGGCATGCGAATGGTAAAAGAGGAAGCTGATATTCAGCCAATTATGAA
>CALJIQ010000312.1 GCA_937973995.1 uncultured Saprospiraceae bacterium | reverse complement strand
TGTGTCCTACTGTGACTATTACATAGAGACCTAAATTTTGCGCAAATTTGGCAAAAGTTTGCTCGGCAACTAAAGTTGCCTCGCAATAGGGTTTCTTCAGCGGCAGCGATTTAAAAAGCGTTTTTTCAAAAACGCTTTTTAAATCGCTGCCGCTGAAGAAACCCTATTGCGAGGCAACTTTAGTTGCCGAGCAAACTTTTGCCAAATTTGCGCAAAATTTAGGTCTCTATGTAATAGTCACAGTAGGACACATAGTTTCTTTCAAAAATTTTATTTCATAAAACTTTTGAAAAGCTATTGTGATCTATGTGCCTATATGTTTACCAAAGTGTGTTCTAGTAATTCCTTAACAGCCCTAATGGATAAATAGTAAATGTACTAAAAATAACCACTCCTAAGGAATAGCATTTCATTTGCTAATTCCCAACTGCTTGCTTACCTTTAAGCCCACTGTCAAGGAAATAAGAAGGTAGCTTAAGATCAAGCTCAGTTATCAAGTATAAAACCCACAAATCAATTGCTATGTCGAACCAACCCCTTTTTTTAAATGACCTACGGATGCATTGCTCGGCAGAAGTATTAGACGATCCAATAAGTTTGGGGGTGTATTCAACAGATGCGAGTGTTTACCAAATAATGCCGATCTGTATTGTCCTCCCCAAAACAGAAGAAGAAGTGATTGCCGCTGTTAGCATTGCGGTAGATCATGGCATTAGTATTCTTCCTAGAGGTGGCGGCACTAGCCTAGCTGGACAAACAGTTGGACATTCTATGATTTTGGACTTCTCCAAAAACATGAATCAAATTTTGGAAATCAATCCAACTGAGCAATGGGTTCGCGTGCAGCCCGGTCGTGCACGAGATGATTTAAATAGTGTATTAAAAGATCACGGTTTAATATTTGCCCCTGATCCTGCTACTTCTAGCAGAGCAAATATAGGGGGAATGATTGGTAATAATTCTTCTGGTACTAAAAGTATTTTATATGGTAAAACGGTAGATCATGTCTTGGAACTCAAAGTATTACTAGCGGATGGAACGATAATGCAGCTAAAGCAAGAAACGCCTGAAACGTATCGTGCCATTACAGCGCAAGCAGATCGGGCAGGAGAGATATACCGCACCTTCCAAGACTTAGTATCGCAAAACGAATCGGCCATCATTGAGAAATTTCCGAAGGTCATGCGCCGCGTACAAGGATATAATTTGGATGAATTCGCTGGCAAAACGGATTGGAATTTAAGCAGATTGATTTGTGGAAGTGAAGGTACTTTAGGAGTGATTCTAGAAGCGAAGTTGAACCTCGAAGCCTTACCCAAATATAAATCGATTTGTGTGGTTCATTTTGCAGAACTATTGCCTGCCATAGAAGCGGTTAATCCAATGCTGTCTTTTCAGCCGTCTTGTGTAGAGATACTGGACCAGACGGTGATCGAATTAAGTAGAAAAAACCTGATAACTCAACGTCATTGTCATTTCATAGAAGGGAATCCAGCAGCTATTCAAATTGTAGAGTTTTATGGAGAAACCAAAGAAGATGTTATGGAGCGTCCTCGTCAAATGGTCGCTCATTTAAAAGAGCTTGGCTTTGGCTATGCCTATCCCATTTTTCCGCAAGGTACTGCCTATGAAGATGTTTGGGTCATCCGCAAAAAAGGGCTGGGCTTGATGTTAGGAGTAAAAGGGCCCAAAACGCCCCTGGCATTTATAGAAGATTCGGGAATACCAACAGAACACCTCCCCGAATATATTGATCGAGTATTGAAGGTTTGCAAAAAAAATGAAACAGAAGCAGCTATGTATGCCCATGCCAGTGTTGGCGTTATACATGTGCGACCCATTTTAGATTTACGATTAAAAGAAGATATAGAGCGCTTTAAACGAATCTCAGAAGAGACCTTTGACTTAGTCAAGGAATATGGTGGGTCGTGGAGTGGAGAGCATGGAGACGGCTTGGTCCGAAGTTATAAATTACCTGAATATTTTGGTCCACAAGTATATGGCGTATTGCGTCAAGTAAAACAACTATTCGATCCTACTAATTTAATGAATCCCGGGAAGATCATTGATGCGCAAAGGATTGATGAAAATCTGAGATATGGCTCGGCTTATACTGACCAAGAAGTTCCTACCGTATTTAAATATTTAGAAGATGGTAGTTTTCAAAATGCGGTTCATCAATGTACGGGAGTAGGGGAGTGCCGTCGGGTGCAAACGGGTACTATGTGTCCTAGTTTTAAGGCGACTAGAGATGAGGTACACTCCACTAGAGGAAGGGCCAATGCTTTGCGATTAGCGATGTCAGGACAATTACCTCAAGATGCTTTGACTAGCAAAGGGGTAATTGAGGCACTAGATTTATGTCTATCGTGTAAGGCTTGTAAGTCGGAATGTCCCAGCAATGTGGATATGGCAAAACTAAAGAGCGAAGTCTGGCAAAAAAAGTTTGATCAGCATGGGATTCCTCTACGAGATCGGTTTATCAGGGATAGTTCTACGATTGCAAAAAGATTTGCTGGTGCGCTTGCCAAACCCATCAATTCTTTTCAGAAAACGGCTCTATTTCGGTATGGATTGGAAAAGGTCGTAGGCATAGAAAAGGAACGAACTTTACCTGCCTATGCTGCTGAGTCATTTTATAAATGGTTTGAGAACAGACCTAAAAGCCCAACAGCCACCCTTTCAAAAGTGGTGCTATTTGCTGACACCTATCTGAATTTTCACGAACCCAATATAGGCATCGCTGCTACCCAATTATTAGAGGCATTGGGCTATGAAGTATTGATTGCCAATATAGGTTGTTGTCAACGCCCTAAATTGTCAAATGGCTTTTTAAAATCTGCCAAAAAGGAAGGAACTACTACTGCCAATGCCTTGGATGCTTATTTAAAACAAGGCTTATCAGTTGTAGTCTGCGAACCCAGTTGTACCTCCGCCTTAGTAGATGATTTACCAGATCTATTAGAGGATCGCGCCTTAGCCAATCGCTTGAAAAATCAAGTAACAATGATCGATGTTTTTTTGTTGGCGGAACTTGAAAAAGGACATATCCAAGGGCCATTACCCATCAAAAAAGATAAAGTAAGCATCCATGGGCATTGCCATCAAAAGGCCTTATTTGGCACCAAAGCGATGCAAGCCTTAATTGATCCTAATCAAGTATCCGAAATACCCTCTGGCTGCTGTGGAATGGCAGGCTCTTTTGGGTATGAAAAGGAACACTATGCGCTCTCCAAAAAAATTGGAGCGGAAATTCTCTTTCCTGCTGCCAACCAACTAACCCACCAAGAATCCCTAGTGGCCTGCGGGGTAAGTTGCCGGCACCAAATTGAACACTTTACAAATAAGCGGGCAATACATTGGGTAGAGGTATTTGATTTGGAAGCCTTGAAGCAAAGAAAATCTTGACTAAATTGTTTATTTGTTTAGTTGGTTATTTGTTTAAAAGCTAAACTTGGATAAACCCCTCAACAATTCAACAGGATTGGAATATCTAATTGTGCAGATTCCTGCTAAATCTACCTTAGCGGTACTCTGCGAAACCTTAGCGCAACTTAGCGGGAAATAAATATCCCAAAGACACTTATTCACCAATTTGTAAAAAACCTGTCACTTCTCCTTTCGCCCAAGAAAAGAATGGAATAGTTTTTGACTTTTTCTAACTACCACTAAACTACATACTCACCACAAAAGCTTCCACACTCCCCTTATCAAGAACATGTTATTCTATTGCAATTATAATCCTGTGATCCATCCAACTCCATAAGGTTAGGTGTCTGTAGTTAGACGTCAGGTAAAGGTATTTATGGTACCGCTGACTCCTGATACCTAACCCCTCAAAAATTGATAACTTACTATGAGGAGCAATCTATGTCTATGGATCACTATCTTTTTTCCTATACTCGCCTTCACACAAGATTGTTGGAATGCCGATCTAGAAACAGGCACTTTGGAAGGTTTTACAGCGTATTATGGAACGATAAATGAATTTGGCCAAGTGATTTTGGAAGCCCAAGGTGCGCTTCGTTATCGGCATGATATCATGCATGTGAGTGAAGGATTTGATACGGTAGCATTGGCGCATTGTGAGATTAATCGCTTATTGCCAGTAGTTCCACCAAATGGAGGCCAATATACTTTACGATTAGGAAATGCCATTTCTGGTGCAAAAGCGGAAAAGGTAGTTTTTCGCTTTACCGTTACTCCTGATTTAACCTTTTTCCAATTGCGCTATGCAGTGGTTTTAAATGACCCGCAGCACGCCTTTCACGAGCAACCCAGATTTGAATTGCGAATTTCAGATCAAAATAACAACATAATTCCATGCGGGGAATATCGAGTTCGGGCAGCCGAAGAAATACCTGATTTTGAAAGCTGTCGAGAAGGGTGGCGGGTACGACCTTGGACAACGGTGGGTTTTGATTTACGTGACTATATAGGGCAAGAATTATCAATGGAATTTTTAACCTCCGATTGTACGAAAGGGGCCCATGCTGGCTATGCCTATTTGGAAGCTTCTTGTCAACGGTTGGAGATGAATCTTGAAGCGTTCTGTCCTCAAGATGCTACTACAACTGCTAGCGTTACCCCTGGATTTAAAGAATACCTATGGAATACGGGTGCAACAACCCCCGATGTCACCATCAATCAGCCTCAAACAGATTTTCCTTATCAGGTAACGATCACCAGTGCAACTGGATGTAGCTTTGCTTTGGAAGATCAAATGGATTATATCCCTCCACCGTCTTTTGAACCTGCACCCAATCTCCGATATTGTCGAGATACGCAATATTGGTTTACCCCTCAAGGGACGGATTTACATAGCATTTATTCTCCCACCTTGGATATATCAGCCGATTCTTTTTTAATAGGGACGGATAGAAGTAATTATACCTTTATTGCTACTAGTCCCATGGGTTGTTCTACAGATACCTTAGCCTTTGATTTAACTAAAGGTCCATTAGCACTCACTAGTTCTATGGAAGAATTGCTTTGCTTTGGCGATCAAGATGGTTCTTTAGCCGTCCAATCTCAAACTGATTTTCCTCCGCTACAATATCAATGGAATACAGGGGAAAGATTTCCTACCATATCAGACTTATCAGCAGGTACTTATAGCGTTACCATTACAGATGCCATTCATTGTACGGCAACCTCTACCTTCACGATTAATGACCCACCCGAATTGCTGGTAGAACCCATGACCGAGCAACCTATTTCCTGTTATGGGATGAATGACGGCATTGTATCCATCCAACCTAAAGGCGGAACAGCCCCCTATCAATTTCTATGGTCTGCTAGCTCTAGAAATACCAATACCTTAGACGATTTGCCGCCTGGCAACTACGAAGTGACCGTCGTAGATGCAAATGATTGTACCACCCAATATAATACGGCTTTAAGCGAACCTGATTTATTAGAAGTAGAATTCTACTCCTCGAATATCACTTGCTTTGGCGGATCAGATGGGTCAATAGAATTAGAGATTAATGGAGGTACGCCTCCTTATACCATTGATTGGGGTAGATTTCTGACCACCAGTGAACCCCTATTGGAAGAGATACCTGCGGATACTTACCCCATCGTTGTGTTAGATGATCGAAACTGCGAAGAAGGAATGGAGGTCACCCTTTACGAACCCTCTTTCCACAAACAATGTGGCACCTATATCCCTAATGCCTTTTCCCCTAACGGAGATCAACAAAACGACGTCTTTTTTGTAGCGGCTAGTCTTTCTGGAATAGCTATAGAACGCATGCAAATATTTAACCGCTGGGGACAATTAGTCTTTGAAAATAATGGCGAATGCCCCCATATAGGCGACGCTACTTGTGGTTGGAATGGAAACATTAGCAACACGCCTGCACCCGCTGGTGTGTACGTGTATTTGATTCAAGTACAAGTGAAAGAACACTTAGAACCCATCCTGTTTAGTGGAGAGATAACTTTGGTGAGGTAAGTTTTTTTACCATAGAGTAGGGGAGTTATGTATACTGCGGACAGGATAAATTACCGAAAATGTAAAAGCTGTTTATTTGTTTACCTGTTTATTTGTTTACAAGCTCTATTTGGATAAACAATTCAACGACTAAACAAATAAACAATAGTGAAAATCGGTTTTTTATCCAGACGCTAGTATATCTTTGACCAAACAAAACATACATGATTTTATCCCAACTTGGTAACATAGATATTTACTTACTCGATCAATTACTAAAAGGTCGCATAACTACCGATATGCGTATTTTAGATGCGGGTTGTGGATCAGGTAGAAATGCGCAATACTTCGTTAAAAATAATTTTGAAATTTGGGGAATAGACAAACAGGCAGAAGCGATTGACTATGTACAAGATCAAATTCAAGCGTGGAATCCTCATTATGATCCGTCTAGATTTCAAGTAGCAGATCTAAAAACAATTCCTTTCCCAGATGCGCATTTCGACTTTATTATCAGTAGTGCGGTTTTGCATTTTTCTGAAAACAGAGCACAGTTTATGGAATTACTAAAAGAACATTTCCGAGTGCTTCGTCCCCAAGGGATTTTTTGGTGTAGGATGACGACCAAACATACGCTAGAAGCCCACGCCCAGCATCTTTACGACGATATTTATGCCTTAGCCGATGGTTCTACTCGGTATCTATTAGACCTAGCTTTACTGGAAGAAATCAGAAACCAATATCAACTTGAGTTTCTTGATCTTTTTAAAACGGTAAACGTTTCCAATTTGAGAACGATGGCGGTGGTGGTGTTGATAAAAGATTAAGCGGAGTAGGGGAGGTGGGTTTTTATAATTTATTCTTCAGTCAATTTCTTCGTAAACGAAAAAAAGGTAGCCACTGCTCAATTCTTGACACACTAACAACATCTTATCTAACCACGTTTCATCTAATCCCAGTACGACTTCCAGTTCTTTTAATTCGGAGGATGCTCTTTCTTGTAATCCTCGTTCCACTAGTTCTTTATATTTTAGCTGATGATGAAAAACCGTGCTTTTAGGTACGCCTAATTCTTTACTCGTTTGACGCACACTCTGGGTTGGATTCGAGCGGTGGTGATTGGTCAGCTTATGCCATAGTTTTGTGAACATCTCAATTGTATGTTTAATCTTTTGTCACAATTTAAGGCTTTCTTTTTATTTGTTGTAATCTAACTGTCCAAGCTTAGAATGGTAGCCCTTGCGAAGAGTGTGACAACTTATATCAGGACGATACAGTATGTAATGTCCTGAAATAAGTTTACACTTTCCGATTAAAAAATCAATCAAAAATTGCAC
>CALJIQ010000311.1 GCA_937973995.1 uncultured Saprospiraceae bacterium | reverse complement strand
AGGGTATTGAAATCAGACAAATCCACACTATTCAACTGCGACTTAGTGATGGGTGTAAATGGATATTGAATGACTTGCTCGAAAAAATGCCAAACTTGTCCATAGGAATTCGTCCTTACGCCATCACCATAGACAGTAAGCACTTTGGGTTGCGTGACGAGGTTTACATTTCTTGAACCAAAGTCTGCCCCTGAATTCATAAAACCTGTCTTACTGGTATGTAGTTTCCGTTGATGTTGGAAAGCGGATGCTTGTATGACTTTATCAAATTTATCTTTTAAATGTTTATTATCTGCTCTAGTGATTACCAGCGATCCAGTCCCAAAACTGCCTGTTTCTGCGGAGAAAGGTTTTCTAGCATAACGGACTTTTACGTCTTTTTGCAATAAAGTGCCTAGGAAGGCTGCATCATCTTTGGTATGCCAGTTAAATATATAACTGTAAGGTTGCTCTTCAATAATTTGGGGCATGGGGTCTGCAAAATCATAAGCAGCATTTGCACGGACTCTTTCTTTGGAAGCATAAGCAATTAAGTCCCGCGCATAGGGTAATGCCCAGGCGGTAATATCGTAAGTTATGGAATCTTCCAATCTTGGTTCTGGCTCAAATAAAACTTGTGTCAAAACAGACATGGGTTGGTAAGCACTAATCACTAAGTCATTGTTTTGGAGACGCACACTCTCCTCTTTACCTGTTCGATAATTGAAAGCTTTGACGGGTTTATCTACCGTACTTCTTCCATATTCAATGCCATGCAAGTCTAAAAATTTAGCTAGAGATTTTAGTTTATCTTCTCCATTTTTACCACTAATGATAAAGCTAGTATAGGACCCTTTGGGCTTGGCTTTAAAAAAGTTAGAAAAATTTTCAACTAACCGAGCCGCATTTGAAGAACTGATTTCAATGGTTGATAAGCCAGTTGTCGTATGGTGATCTATGCGATCTATTAATTTTAAGGTATCTCCATTTTCTAACTGAATGCCTTTACCTGCTCGACCATGTCCAGCTTGCTCATAGGTCATCCCGATAGACCCGCTAAAGGTTGGATAGGTATCTCCATAACTGGGATAGAGTAAATCAAAGTTTTCTTTCGTGAAGTATAACCACCCTTCCTTATCAAAATATTTAGCATGGTTCTTTCCGATTTCCGTTTGAAAATCTCTTTGCCAAGGGGTGATATAAGCGTGATAAGGTTTAGCGGCTGGCGCAAAATAATAAGGACTTTCATATCCTTGCTCATGAAAATCTACATGCACATGAGGCATCCATTTTCGATACTGCACAATTCGATGTTGGCTTTCTATTTGCGAACACCAAGCCCAATCTCGGTTCAAGTCAAATAAGTAATGATTGACCCGTCCACCTGGCCAAGGTTCTTCGTGTTCCCTAGCAATAGGGTTTGGATTTAGAATGGTATTAGAAACTCCTCTTACCCAATTGGTATAACGGGAATAGCCATCAGGATTAACCGATGGATCCATGATAATAATGGTGTTTTCCAACCATTGTTGAGCAGAAGTATTTTCGGGTTTTAATAATTCGTATAAGGTTTTTACGGCAGCATTGGGGCTACTCGCTTCATTGCCATGTACGCCATAACTCAACCAAACGATGGCTTTATCTTCTACTGCTTCTATTGCTCCATCATGCAAGCCTGCTCGTTTTAAATTACTCAAACGAATGGTTTCTAAATTGCGAATATTTTCTTCGGAAGAGACAAACGCCAACACCAATGGACGTTGCTCATTGGTACGACCATATTGTATCAATTCTACATTTGGACTAGCTTCCGCTATTGTTTCAAAATAATTGACCACCCGATGATGCGGATAAAAATTTGACCCCATGGGTTCAACAAAAAAATCATTGGGGGCAATTAACTTTTGTGCTTGTCCAAATACAAAAGCAAGGGAAAATAGAAAAAGGGATAGGGATAGAATTTTTTTCATTAGAAAAAGTCTTTGTTGAAATTCGTTGATTTTTTTGATGATGGTTTCTCACTAAATATACTTTTAACAGCGTGAATTCTTTTGATGGCTTAATGGGTGTAATCGCAGCTTGATGTGCTGGCTCGTGCCTTTAGGTACGATATGTCGGTAGCAATTAGTTAAGACGGATGCTTCCGTGCCTTTAGGTACGGTATGTGTTCATTTTGTAGACACATGCCGTACCTAAAGGCACGGATAAAAGCGGCATTCGTTCTTTTCTACCGACATGATGTACCTAAAGGCACATTTTCGTACATCAAATGGCAGCTTAATGGTTAATAACAAATTAACCATCAAGTAATCAAGCCATCTTTGTCAAAATCACTTTTGCCCACCTGTTTTCTCACTCGCTTTATACAACTCTTTACCAACAGAATAATACTTATCTCCTTCTCGCCAAAAAGGCGTTTCAGGGGCATTGGCGATTAATCTACAAGAATAAACATAAGATTTAAAAAACTTGGTTAGATAGGTATAATCTAAATTATTGGGATGATCTCCTGGTTGATGATAGTATTTACCAATTTCCTCATCGAATGCCCGAAAGCCCATGCTAAAAGTAGGGGCAGGCACTCCTTTTTTTGCGAAGTTGACATTATCCGAACGATCAAATAATCCCCGTTCTTTGGCTGGGTCTTCGATGGCAGTTAACCCAAAAGCAGTGCAGGCTTTTTCGATATGTGCTTGGGCAGTCGTACGGGTCAAGCCAACAATGGTAGCTATGCTAGTATCATTGTAGCCACCATTATCACTATTAAAACAATACACCACTTTGTCTAATGGAACAGCAGGATGATTAGCATACCAATTACTACCCAATAGCCCTTTTTCTTCTCCTGTAAAAAAGACAAATAAAGCGGAACGCTTGGTGGGATATTTTGCAATATTTTCAGCGGCTGATAATACCGTTACCGTCCCTACGGCATTGTCTCTTGCCCCATTATATATAGAGTCGCCTTGTTCATCCGCTCTCCCAATTCCTACATGGTCATAATGGGCGGAATAGATAATGTATTCATTTTTCAAAACGGGGTCCGTTCCTTCCACCATACCGACTACATTATAGGTAGGTGGATTCGTATTAGCAGGCATTCTCAACACCAACTTGCCTGTTACTTTATCTGCAGATTTTAGTTTTTGAACCACTTCTGTCTCCGCTGCATTCAACCAAATATGAGGTAAGGTAGTAGCCACTTCCTCCATCATCAATTGGGAACGCCCCATTCTTCTTTTTAGAAAATTCCACGGCAAGCGCTGGGAGTTATACAATTCAATTAGACCAATCGCTCCTTGTTCTTGTGCTAACTTTCTTTTATCTCCTCCCGAGACAAACCATTTTTGCGGATTAGATTCTCCTTCGTAGCCTGCCCAAGTAACTACTAATTTGCCTTCTACATTTTGTTTATTAAAATCCGCCTCATTCCCTCGACCGATAAAAACTAGTTCTCCTTCTAAATCCGTATCTTGACCATTGACCGTTATAAAATCCTCCTTCAATAACAGGGTAGATTCTGCAATGGTCAATTCTCCTGAAACAGGAGGATTACTCAAGGGGACTTTTTGAAAATAGCCCTCCATGGTTGGGGCAGGCTGCACGCCATATCGCATCAAAGAAGTAGCTAAATAACGAGCCGCTATATTTAATTCAGCAGAGGGTGTATTTCTTCCTTTTAGTTCATCAGAAGCCAGAAAATAAATATGCCCTTTAATGGTATTGGTCTGTACTGTATTTTCCGTTAATTGCTGCCCATTTTGGGCGAATACGGAATGGGCGATCAATAAAAAAAGCCATACGTTTCTCATTAATTTCTATTTTTATGCTGTCTTGTTGGTATTTTGGTGTTGTGGATTTAAGGTTCCAAATTAACCACAGTACCACAACACCAAAATACCATAACACCTTAATTACAAAACTATGATTGAGTTATTAAAGAAATGGTCAAAACCAATGGTTATCCTACCATTTCTTCTATTGTATTTGTTCTTCACCTTTTTCCTTTTCCCCAAATACGGTAACCAACTCAATGAGATAGCAGGTGAAAAAGTACAAATTTTAGACCTCTATCCCAATTATACCAAAGCACAAGTAACGGAATTGTTTACGAAAATAAAAGCGGAAGGTCGAGACATACACCGCTTTATTACTGGTCGGATTGATATGGTGTACCCGCTTATCTATGGTCCGTTTTTAATGTTATTAATTTCGTTTTTTATGCTAAAAATCAGTCCTAAAGCAAGAAGGGGTTTATTCTTTGCCTTTTTGGTTCCTTTACTATTAATGGTCACGGACTATGCAGAAAACTTCACCACCCTTCAGTTGTTGAGTAGTTTCCCTGATTTAGACGACTCGGTCGTTTCAAGAGGTTCAACCTTAGCTAATTTAAAATTATTAGTCATGCTGATCGCTATGGGAATGGTTATCTTTTCTATCTTATTTTGGATTTTACAGTATTTGTTGGAGATTACTTTTAGTCGGAAGCGATAAAAAACAGCTTTACCAAGTCACTTCAAAGTGTGCCCCGTAAATTAGCTGATTAAAATTGGGACTAAATTGTCGGGGGCACTTCAAGTGACCCCGACAAATGGTTCTACCAATTATAAGCTTTTTATTTTCCAATAAAAGCCTTAATTT
>CALJIQ010000310.1 GCA_937973995.1 uncultured Saprospiraceae bacterium | reverse complement strand
TAGCAGATTGTATCTGCGGCTCGCCTATCCAATAAATTTTTGTAAACCTTCTTCTCATTTGCAACAAATAACCGTACCTTTCTTTACAAACTAAACGCTGAAACAATGGCAGGCTATAAAATCAAAAACCAATACCACACCCACTTTCTTACCTGTACCGTGGTCGGTTGGGCAGATGTGTTTACACGCCCTATTTACAAGAGTATAGTAATGGACAGCCTTGGTTATTGCCAACAAGAAAAGGGCTTAATTATTTATGCTTATGTAATCATGTCGAATCACCTACATCTGATTGCAGCAGCGTCGGAAGGTAGCAAAGGACTATCCGCGATTATCGGCGATTTCAAAAAATACACCGCTAAACAAATCATTCAAACAGTAAAATCCCAACCAGAAAGTCGTCGAGAATGGTTATTGAATTTGTTTGCTTACCATGCCAAGTACAACACCAATAATCAAACCTATCAAGTATGGATACAAGATAATCGTCCTATGGAATTGGTCAGGCGTAAATGGCTATTGCAAAAATTAAATTATATACATCGGAATCCAGTGAGATCTAAATTGGTGAATGATCCTGTGCATTATGTGTATAGTAGTGCGGCTAATTATGTTGGGCAAGAGGGCGCACTGCCTGTTACCGTTATGGATTTAGGAATGTTGGAAGGCTATGTGTTTTTGGGTTGCTGATAGCAATTAAAGTATTCGAGTCGGGGATACAATCCCCTATTTTTTACTATTCGATTATATTGGGTTGCTGAAACATTCAGCAACCATCGAAATGGCATACTTAGAAGATCGGGGTCCCAATGTTAAATTTAGTTATTTTTGTATTGCAAGCAATCTAGCGTTGAACATGATGAGGAAACTTAATCTGAATACTTTAAAGCATAAACTCCCAGGAATTACAGTAGGTCAAGGCTACTTTCTATGGGAAGCCGCATTACTTTGTTTAGTAGGAAATAAGCATTCATCTGGAGTTATTCTGGAAGTAACGGGTAAGTTTGAGGAAAAATTTGAAATTATATGGGAAGGTAATGTTACGGATGAAATGTGCCAAAGCTGGGGGGATATCAAGGAAGCAACAGAGTATGGGGCTATGGCTTTAGCGGTATTAGTTATCTTGCAGTTAACAGAATACGTTGTTTCAGGTAGAAGCCGTCAGGGAACAAGTATTGACTATTTTTTGGTGTCAAATACTGCTACAGAATTGTTGTTTCCTGATCCAGACGCCATTTTAGAAGTTTCTGGTATATTTATGGAAACCAAAGGCAATACCATAAATATGAGAGTGAATGAAAAATTAAAAAGACTAGAAAAATCTGGATTTAAAAACTATCCTGCTTATATTGTAGTTACTGAATTTAGTAAACCAAGCACCAAAATTCTTAAAAAATGAATTTGATTAAAGTATTACATGAGACAGCGATGGAATACGTGGACTTTGCAGATCGAGCAAAGAAAACAGGTGATGTATCTACCTATTCTAGTTTAATAAAAAAAGCCTACTTATTGGAAAAAGAAGCTGCTATTAAGATGTTTTACCAATCAGATACTAAGCAAAACCTATGGCGTTTTCTTCTCCTTAAAAGTGCTGGTTGGCTGGCATTGCAAGCTGGGAATCAAGAAGAAGCTGCTTATTTTGTCGAATTAGGACTTAATAATCAACCACCAGATGAAGTAAAGCAGCAATTTTTAGAGTTGCTCACAGAAGTTACTACTACTCAATCTAATACAAAAGATTCATTTGATGGGGATAACAAACCAAAAACTGAATTACCTATCCAAATAAAAGGGATTCTAATCCAAGCAAGTGCTGATCAGAAAGCGATTTATTTGCAAGATCCCCATAATCAGAATACTTATATTATTCATGTGCCTGACCATCTTATCAATGAAATTGTAAAATCCTATTGGTCTGCTTTAGTTACTATTGATGGAAAAACCAATCCCCTTGGAATTATTACCTTAGAAAAAATTCAGTTGGCTGCTTGAAACTAAGACGCATAACACGTATCGGTCTACAAGACCTAACGAGCAATACGTGGTGTGATAGCAGGTGAAAAATAATGTTTTAATTTATTTTGTGTAACCTTCCAAACGCTATTCCCTTACTCTTCAAACATCACGAGATGTAGGTATCTCAAAACTTATTGTTCTAAAATATTCGGGTTGGCAACGTTATTGTGATAGTAAGCAATAGTAGAAAACTAACATCTATGCCCTCCTTATTGTAACCCAACAATATTTCTTATCAGTATATCCTCCCTCCTTCCCAATCCAATCCTTCCATTTCTACTAGATATTAGAAGACATGACTATTAAAGGCATTTTATTACCCCTCCTTGTTTTTGTAATCATCAATATTGGATATGGTAATACGCTTGATTACCTTGTAATCTCTATGGCGAATGGTCATGGGGTAGCCAATGGTGAAGAGAAAACAATGGATGATTCGAGTCATAACAAATCAAATGCTAGCCAATTAGAAAGTGGAATCATTCCTTCCTTTTCATCTAATGTCCATTCTTCCTTTATAGTCACCAACGATACGTTTAGGAACATTTGCCCTGGGCAAGATTATTCCAATATCGTTTCAGCCAATGATACAGCAGATGCTTTAGCTGTGTATAGTTTATTTGCACAGGCGACGCATGGGACCGTGACCATGAACTATAATGGAGAGTTTCAATATGTGGCGATTAATGATATTTGTGGAACAGATCAATTTAGTTACCAAGTATGTGATCCAGATAATACTAGTTGTGTATCCGCTACGGTAGATTTATTTTTTCAAGATACCATTGCGCCAACACTCCTACATATACCAGCAGATATTACGGTTAGTTGTGATGAAGCGATTCCCTCTTCTTTAAATGTAACGGCTTTGGACAATTGCCCTTCTATTAGCATTGAAAAAGAGGATACCAGTACGCAAGGAGAAAGCGAATGTGCTAATCAGGCATACGCCATCACCCGTACTTGGACGGCCATAGACTTATGTGGAAATAAAACATCTGATGAACAAAATATTCAGGTAGAGGATTTTACCGCACCAGATTTATATAGGATTTATACCTTACCTAGCGGTAAAAAAATGATTGCGGGGGTGATGGAAAATGTCTATCAAGAATGGAAAAACATCACCTTCCCTATCAAGTTTAGTCAGCCGCCTTTGATTTTTACCCAAGCGGTCTCCAATGAGGAAACTACCCCAATCGCTATTCGGATGCGAAATATTTCAACGACTCATTTTGATATGAAAATCCAAGAAGAAGAAGGGCAAGATAATCAACACGCTAGGGAGGATATTGCTTGGATCGCTATAGAAGCGGGGACACAAATAACGGAATATAAACTAGTGGCAGGTCAAATAAATGCAGATGATAATTGGACTACGACCAATTTTAATACGGCATTTAATACACTGCCTTTGGTGTTTACAGATATGCAAAGCACTAATGAAAATGATCCTGCTAAGTCAGTGGTCAATAATTTTCAAGTAAGTAGTGTAGCTATAAAAGTGGAAGAAGAAGCATCCTTAGATATGGAATTGGACCATCTTTCAGAAGGAGTTGGTTTCCTTGCGATGGAGGATATAGGAAATATAACAGATGAACGAGGAGACATCATCGGAGAGGTAGGGCAAGTAAATGTAGATCACAATTGGACTAGGGTAAGGATGAATAATACCTACCACAATCCAGTCATTATTGCTAGGGCAATTACTAGCAATGAAAGTGAGCCTTTTACGGTTCGAGTTATTCAAAATCAAGCAGGCAGTTTTGATTTCCAACTTCAAGAATGGTCCTATTTGGACGGTGTCCATGTTCCCGAAAAAGTAGCCTACCTAATTGTGGAGGGAAGCATTCCTTTAAATACAGAACGAATTTGTGAAACGGGATCAGATGGATTAGAATTGGGTAAAGATATAGTAGCCATAGACAATTGCGATATAAATGTAACGATCCAATATGATGAACGGGAGGCAATAGTAGGTTCGGAAAAAAGAACCATTAGAACTTGGTATGCGGAAGATGCTTGCAGTAATAAAACGTCTTATACGCAAGTCGTATCTTGTCAAGGAGTAGCCCTTAGGGTCAAAGCCTTTTTGCAAGGGGCATTGGTAGGGGTTGAGAAGGATACGCTTATGAGAGATGATCTGCGGAGATTGGGATACATTCCCACTTTAGAGCCATATACGGACATGAAAGGCTTTGTTCATGTAGGTGGAGGTGGAGAAACCGTAAGCGAAGCAGTACTAGCCCAGACAGGTAAAGATGCGGTGGTGGATTGGGTGTTTATAGAACTAAGATCAACAGATAATTTGGAAGAAGTCGTAGCCACTACTTCCGCTCTACTACAACGGGATGGAGATGTGATGAGTGCTATTGGGAGTGATACCTTGTATTTTAATAATATTCCGAATGATGATTATTTTGTAAAACTCAGACACCGAAATCATGTAGAGGTAGAAACCTATTTTCCCTATTCTTTTACGACGAACCATATTCCTTATATTAATTTTAGTTTTGATTTTTTACCCACAAGAGGGTATGTTTCTAGAATAAACACAGCGGATAAAATAGCTTTATGGTCAGGGGATTTAAATGGAGATAAAAAAATAATTTTTCAAGGTCCAGATAATGATATTTTCTTTATGTTTATAAAAGTATTGTTGGATGGTGGCAATCAGGATCAGTTAGCTAATTTCATCAGCGAAGGTTATACCAATAGTGATTTTAATATGGATGGTAGTGTAATCTTCCAAGGTCCAAATAATGATCGTTCTAACCTGCTGTGGAATACCATTTTTAAACACCCAGATAATGACCTCAATCATGCCAATTTTATTATATCGCTGGAAGACGTCCTAGAGGAAAATGCAGCAGTGTGCGACACCAATAACACTTTCGCTTTTTGCGATGCGGACGGAGATGAGATCATAAATGGAGAAGACTCAGACGATGACAACGATGGTGTTTCAGATGGGGACGATATTGATCCTTATGATGCAAATAGTGACTCAGATGGAGACGGCTTGAGTGATAATGACGAAACAGGTGGTGATGGTATCTTTCATCTTGGGGTGGACTCTGATCCTTTAAGTGCTTGTGATCCTTCTCCTACGGTGGAAGCTTGTGTGGGAATAGACCAAGATGGAGATTTGTATATGAGCAATTATCCAGTAAACAATCCGAATTACGACCCAAACGATAAAAACGCATGTGAGCCAGTAGGTACTGCTTCCGCCTGTAGTTGTCCAGATGAAAATGCAGATGGATTTATTTTAATTTGTAATACTGCTAATTTACAGAGTGGTCCACAGACCGTTAGAATTTTAGTTGCCGATTGGGAGACACATCGAGCAGGAGGTAGTTATTGTGGACCTTGTCAATAAAATTTGTTTGGCGTAGTTATTGATGATAATATTACTTACTAGACTTTTAATTAAACACAACTACTACTTTAAAGACAAATCGTTTTTATTCTCTATCTCCGTTTTTTTATTCTCGACAACCTATTGTTGACCTGATTACAGTTCCCTCCATTTTTAAACCATACCAATTGATAAGAGAATTGGAAGAGCTATGCCTCTAGTAAGCGGTCTATCATTGATCGGTCACTTAGTAGAGATAAGAGAGTCATTCCTTCCACAAAAACTAGGCAATGAGCAGAATCTTTAAGGTAGTACTTTGTATTATTTGTGTAACAAGCTATGCTACTTTATTCGCAGCCAATCCTACGGGCGATTTGCGAATTGAATTACTAGAACTCCACAACCTTGTTGTAGATCATAATATCCAAACACCCGCAGGGGCAAGTCCTAAGTCGGTATATATTGGTGCAAAGATTTGCAATGATGGAGTGAATGACTTAGAAAATGTCTTCGCCCATATAGGTGATCTTCTCGCTAACACACCCGGTATCTACCCGACCACCACTGCTGTTGGTGTTCCCTATACAGGAACCTTCTCTTTTACACATCAAGGCGGACCACAAGATGCTACTCGATTTATCGGCAACCTAAAAGCTGGCGAATGTATTACCCAATACTGGTTGGTCGAATATCCATTAATGGATGAAAATAACAATAGAGTTGCGGGAGCTATTTCTAATCAAAATGACGATTTACAGTTGAGCTATGATGTGTGGGCATCCGCTAAAGATAGCGGAGTAGCGTTATCCACATCTGCTTCCAATACAGTCAAATGTCGAGCAGAAATTTCTGCGATGGCTAATAAAATCTGGCCCAATAATACCGCTAAAGTACCAACAGAATTACTAGCGGCTTTTCCTGAATTAGAACAAGGCTGGCGTGAAACAGCCAATACTACCCATGCAGGAGCAGCAATTGCTTTGGAAGGAATTTGGTTTGATTTGGGAAATATTCGACAAGGCTTTGATAACAATGGCGATTTTACCTATGACTATAATTTCCTGTTACAACCAGTAGGCAACCCCGGTTTATTTGACGCGAATTGTTATCGGCTAGTGAAAGTTCACGGCTTGGTGGCGATTAAACTGAGAGGGGGAGCTTTAAAGATTATTGAGTTTGAAGACCAAATGCATTTTTCTAATAATCCACCAGATAATACAGGGGCGGTTGGATTTGTCTATTATGAATTTGCCTCGTTGAATGGAGGGTGTAGTTCTAGCTTATCTCCTTATCAAGAAGTAGCTTCTGGGCGGAATAATGAAAAGTTTAATGCAGATTTCGGTACAGGTGGCGGTACACTTTCTACAGACGAAGCGGACATCACTTTCAGTGGTTTGCCGCTTGCTAATGCAACGCCTAGTGCCAATACAACTTTTACTTTATCATTTACCAATGAGAGTACTACCGATTCTTTAGGGCTATTAGATTATAACTTACCGCTAGTATTCGAGGCGGCTATTCCTGCGAACACTAATTATGTAGCGGGTTCAGCTGAAACCAATAATATCTTGCCTAGTGGCGTGGAAACAACTATTTTGTATTCTACAGATGGAGGAACAACTTGGGAAACAACCACACCCGAAGCAGGATCCATTACCCATATTCAATGGTGGTTAAAAAGAGAATTGTACCCGCAAGAGAATTTAGCACTGACTTTTCAAACCAACTTGCCATCCGATTATCAATCGCCTATAGTGACTGCTGCTACTGAAGTAAGCATTGGTAATAGTGATCCACTTGCATCAGCCGATCTATCTGCTTTTGTGAATGGTACTTTTGATATTGATGTACAGGTATTTAAAGACGATGGAGGAACTAGTGGAACTTATGCGAATGGCTTACAAGAAGGAGGAGAAAATGGATTAGCAAATGTAACCTTAGAACTCTACTGGGATCAAAATAGAAATGGATTAGCAGATGAAGGAGAGGTATTAGTGAAAAACGTTTCTACTACCACAGGAGGCACCTACACATTCAATAATTTAATGGATGATTATTATGTCCTAGTCGTGGATCAAGAAGATACAGCTATTCCCGACTTATGGCATCATACAACTCCCTTGGTATATGAATTTTCAGATTTGGCTACTTCTGCTCCAACGGCTTATTTTGGCTTTGCTCCTATTTTAGAAGTAGCTGTGGCGTCCGCAAATGGCAACACTGATTTTGATGAAGGAGATTCTATTAACATGGAAATTGAAATTGCCAATCATATTTACCAAGGCTCTGAGGCTAATACTACGGCTAATAGTGGACTCTATCCTGCCCATGAAAATAAATTGTATTGGACGGAAGAACACCATTTCTACAATAACCAATCTGATGATTATCTATTGACCCTTGATCCTAATGGCCCCTGGACAGAAACTCCTATAGTAGCAGATTTTAATACTGGTGATAAATTTGGAATAGCCGTAGATTTAGTGAATGGCTATTTATATTGGACAGACAATAGAACGAATCATATTAAAAGAGTCAATCTAGATGGGAGTAATAAGATCACATTAATCAATACAGATGCTACGGGCGGAAACAATCCTGATCGAGTGGAACTAGACTTGGGGAATAATAAAATATATTGGTTAGAAACAGCGAGCCATCGTCTTAGAAGAGCGAATTTAGATGGTACCAATATTGAAACGGTAGTGGACGATGCCGTAATAGGTTTTAATTCACTTAGTCTTGCAGTAGATGAGGTCAATGGCCAAATATACGTGGGTACTCAAAATGCCATTTTACAAATGAATCTAGATGGTTCAGGGAGTACGACCATAGTTAACTCAACGCATGTCAGTCAGCCAAAAGATATTGAAATAGATGCAACCAATGGAAAAATATATTGGACAGATGATTTACAGCAAGAAATAAAAAGAGCCAATTTAGATGGTTCTTCTGTTGAGACACTTTGGAGTTGTGGTAGCGATTGTGCAGGTTTTGGATTAGCGTTAGATATATCAGGAGATGCGCTTTATTGGACAACCAATAATAAAGTTTTTACGTCTCCTTTAGATGGAGCTTCTGCTGATCCTGATGGTACGCCAGATTTAATGTACACTTCTCTTTATGGGCAAACAAGAGATATTGAATTTGGCGTGGATCATAATTCCAATTCAAGTACTACTTCTGTTGAAGAAAGTCAAAGTTTACTAGAAATTCCAATTACTTACACATATGATCCAAGTACTATGGACTTTGTAAGTGCAGGTATTCCTCCCACCTCCGTGGATGAAGAAAATGGAATTATTATCTGGGATAATTTAGAAAATCTTGACCCTACTACTCTACAAATTTCTATTGTTTTCACTGCACTTGACTCAGGTAATTCCAGTACATTTACCACGAATACTGCCAGTGTAGATAGTGCTTTTCTAATGAATCAAGTCCTAGTAAATGATACCTCTGATATGGTAGCGATTACGATTAATCCATTAGGTTCCATTACAGGTATGCTCTGGAGTGATGTAGATGCAGATGGTTGGCAAGGGACAACAGGTTATGAAAGTGGAATGGATTTATTACTGCCAGGTTTGACGGTTAATTTATATGCTTGTTATAAAGATGGTGCTATTTTATATCCTGCTAATTCTACTAATAAACCATGTACAAATAACCCAAATGGTGGTACTTGGACTTTAGCCAAAACGACAGAAGTAGATGAGACAGGTAACTATCGTTTTGATGGTTTGAATAATGGCTATTATTATGTGGAGATAGATGAAACTTCTTTCAAGGGTACAATCAGCCAATCAGGTGATCCAGATGAAAATTCAGGTACTTGTAGTACTTGTGATAGCAAGTGGGGAGACCCAACTCTTAAATTATCTTTCTTTTCTCCAATCAATAGTACCAATAATATTGAAGAAATCAATTTTGGATATGCTGTTTCTCCTACTATTGCAGGTTCTATTTTTAAAGATGCCAATGGTAATGGTACGATAGACAATGGAGAGGGCCCTTTGGCAGGAGTGACGGTAGAATTAAAAAACGCTTCTTGCACGGCAGGCGTATCTTGTCCAACTGAAGTGACAGATGCAGAAGGGAATTATGAATTTTCTAATGTAAATCCAAATACACCCTATACCGTAAGCGTAGTAACCTCCTCCTTACCTACCAATGCCAATTGGACAACTACTTATGAGACGGATGGATCAGCCAATAATAATAATGTAATAAGTGTAGCTCCAGGAGAACAAAGTAATGCGAATAATACTGGCTTTTATCCAACTGGTTTTTCTACAATTGCTGGGCAAATTTATTATGATTGGGATGGAGACGGTGTACAAGATATAAGTGATGAAGGAGTTGGCAATGTTAAAATTGTTTTGTATCGAGATACCAATGGAGATGGTATAATTGATCCATTAGAAGATGCCCTTATTGAGGTTACCAACACCAATAATGTAGGAGGCTATGTTTTTAGTAATCTTCCTGCTGGAGATTATATTGTTAAAGTGGATGGTACAGAGATACCTTATGTGGTAGGTCAATCGGGTGACCCAGATGAAAGTGGTAATTGTACAAATTGTGATGGTGCAACTTACGTGGCTGGTATAAATGGTACGAGCAGTCACATGAATAATAATTTTGGCTATGCCATTAGCGGAACGGGAGAACTAGGAGGTTATGTTTGGGTAGATGGAAATAATGATGGATCATTTAGTACTAATGAGGATGGAGTAGCGTTGGTTCATATTACCCTGCAAGCAGATATGGATGGGAACGGCAGTTACCAAACGGTTGCTACCAAATCTACGGTAGCAGATGGGAACTTTCAATTCACCGATTTACCAGATGGTACTTATAAAGTGACCGTAAATACTACCGATGCAGATTTACCACAAGATGGGTATAACAATACGGTCTTTCCAGTAACCGCTACTACTCAAATAATTCAAATGATAGGAGGGGAAGTTACGGCCATTAATAATATTTCTTGTGTAAATTGTTCCGATGAAATCTTATTCGGTTTCAATTATCCAGGTTTTATAGAAAGCAATATTTTTTATGATGCTAATGGAAACGGTACACAGGATTGGGGAGAAGAAGGAATTCCTAATACGACGATCTATTTGTGTCCAGCCGATGGCTCCACCTGTACGGCAACGAATGCGATTGCAACTGTACAAACTTCAGATGGGACAGGTGATACAGCAGCAGGTTTTTATCTATTTGATAACTTACCTCCTGGGCAATATACCGTTGGTATAAACACCAACACTTTACCGAATAATTTACAAGGAAGTAGTCTGACGGCTGCCCCCAAGGCAGATGGAAATCCTTGCTATACTCCTTTGGATCCTAATGATCCAAATTATGCCTTACTACTTGCAGCTTGTAAGAGTCAAGCAGACTTTATTGATGTGCCAAATAATGGTGGTATTTCATGGACTTCATTTGGCTACCAACCAACAGGTACCGTAGGAGATGTTATCTGGTTTGATCAAAATAAAGACGGTATTAGAGACGAATTAGAAGAAGGAATAGAAGACATCACGGTTACATTAACCAATACTTCAACGATTATCGTAGAAGGCTTTTCTTATTCCCCAAATCTTTATTTAAAAACCGTTCTAACAGACTTTGACGGTCTGTATAATTTTCAAAATTTACCGAACGGTTCTTATGAGCTAACGATAACACCGCCTGCTGATATGACCGTCACTAGTGGTACACAAAGTATGGGCATGACCACCTTGACTTTTGATATTGCCAATAATGACATCACCAGCATTAATGGAACTGCTTGTACTAATTGCGGTGGTAATCTCAACTTTGGTTTTGCGCTTAGTGGTACGAATACGGTTAGTGGTTTGGTTTGCTTGGATGATGGGAGTGAGGATGGCGTGTGTAGCACAGGAGGAGAGACCGTATTAGAAGAAATGACACTTTACTTATACAACGACCAAGGTGATTTCTTGGGTCAAACGTTAACTGATTCTTTGGGTCAGTATGCTTTTGAAGACTTACCCAATGACACCTACTTAGTATCGCTAAGTATGAGTGAAGAACCCGTTAGCTTATCTCAATTAACGACTACCGTAACTCAGACCCCTGCTACCGATTTGGTGTCAACGGTTCATGCAGCTCACCAATTGGTGCCGGTAGGAGGTACGGTGAGTGGATTAGATTTTGCTTTTACCGTAGATGTGGAAGTGGACTTGGGGGATTTGCCTGCCCCTTACCCTACCCAAATGATGGATACTTATACAGGGGCGTATCATTTAGTCCCAACTACGCCTACCCTTTATTTAGGCAACTCCATTGATTCCGAACCTTTGTCCATACAGAATAGCTCAGGTACAGGAGATGATGAAAATAATTCAGATGACGAAGATGGATTCACTACGGATCAGGAATGGTTATGGACCGCCGGTACATTTGCAACTAATAATGGAGGTTCTGCAACCGTGGAGGTAAATGGTGATGGCTGGTTAATTGTTTGGATGGATTTTAACAGAGATCATGATTTTGATGACGAGGGCGAACTACTAGTTAACCAAGATGTCCAAACAGGTAGTTACCATTTTGAATTTGATATTCCTGCGGATACGGAAACAGATATTGATGAATCTATTTATACTAGAATACGATTATTTCCAAGTAAACCTGCCATCCCTCAAAATGCCTATTATGGTAGTGCTGCTGCGGGTGAGGTGGAAGACTATTCCATCGTTATTTGTGATAACGTAAATGATCCTGGAGAGATCGGTGCTTATGAAGGATTTTGTGGGCCTTTCGATGCGACAGAAATAGCTTCTATTCGTGATGCTACTGGTGGAAGTAAGAGTGTCTTTAAATATCAATGGGAAGAAAGTATAGATTATGGAACTACTTGGAAGCCTATTAATGGCACCAATAAAGTTACTCATAAACCTGGTACTATTAATCAAACGACTTGGTTTAGAAGAGGAGCGAGGCGAAATTCTTGTCGTAATTGGGTTTACTCTAATATTGTTAAAAAAGAAGTAGTATCCAACTTTACCACAGCAGGAAGTATAACTGGAAATGAATCTTTTTGTGGTGGGTATGATCCTGCTGAAATACTCAGTGATGCTGCACCGAATGGTGGAGAGGGGAGTAACACGGAATATGCTTGGGAAGAAAGTACCGACAGTCTCAATTGGAATAAGATCACAGGTGCAAATCAAGAAACCTATGATCCACCTGCTATTAGTCAAACAACTTGGTTTAGACGATTAGCCAGAAGAAATCCTTGTTCTCATTTGTTGATTTCTAATGTGGTAAAAAAAGAGTCTCGTTTAATTGTAGTACCAAGTATCGTATCTAATAATGGTGACTGGTTTTGTCAAGGTAGTACCTATGAGTTTTCAGCTAATGATGTAGGAACTTCTGCTACTTACACTTGGGACTTTGGAAATCATACCGCTGACACACAAAGAACGGGAATCGGTTCTCACTTAGTTGCTTATACAGTTCCTACGGATTCTTTATCTATTACAGAAAAAATCGTCTTGACGGTAACCGCAGAGAATTGTCCAGTTAAAGATTCTATTGATATTGTTATTCATCCGTTAGCACTTGTACAGGAAGTTACCGCAACAGACCCAACTACCTGTGGTGGAACGAATGGCGTTATTGACATATCTGTTTCTAAAGAAAAAGATTCTTGTATGGTAGTGAGTTTGGATGGTGGAGTAACTTGGGAAGCTAGTGATGTATTGACGTTCTCTAGTTTACCTGCTGGAACGTACCATGTACTAAGTCAATACTGTAACAATGAATGTCCAAACGATTATGGTTTAGTAACCTTATCTGAACCAGAAGGAGTAGTCGCTCATAATGATACCATTATAAACGCCTGTCCTGGATCAGGCTTGATTGGAAATGTAGCGGTCAATGATGAAAACTTAATCAATCCTACTTTTTCTATTATCAATCAACCTCAAAATGGAACGGTTGTATTGAAAAATAATGGAGAATTTGCCTATGCTCCATCTACTGTTTTTTGTGGAGTGGAGGAATTCTCTTATGAGGTATGTAATCCATTGACCAATTGTTGTGCTACAGCGATGGTAACCCTTTCGTTAGAAGATAATATAGTTCCTACTTTAGTCAATGTTCCAGCAGATATTACGATGGAATGCGACGAATTTATTCCAGTAGTGCCGCATGTAACAGCAAATGATAATTGTAATGCTATCACCATTAATACAGACGAACTTAGTACCAAAGGAACAGATGGATGCGCTGCCTATGAATATACCCTAACCCGTACTTGGTCGGCAACAGATATTTGTGGTAATACAGGTACGGATCAACAAATAATAGAAATACAAGATAAGACAGCACCAGATATTTTCCGAATCTACACTTTGCCCAATGGCAAAAAAATGGTAGCAGGGGTGATGGAAAATGTGACACATCGTTGGAAAACCATACAGTTGCCCATTGACTTTAATAGTACGCCTTTGATCTTTACACAAGTCATTTCTGAAAATGATATCAATCCCGTCATTGCTAGAGTACAAAATATTGCTAAAACTCAATTTGAACTAAAAGTACAAGAGGAAGAAAGTAAAGATGATCTGCACAACGTTGGAGAAAGTATCGCTTGGGTGGCTGTAGAAACAGGAAATTTTTCAAGCCCTTATAACTGGGAAACTGGAAAAATGACTTTAAATAATAATTTCACTTCCCTTCCTTTTGGTAAAAGTTATACGAATCAACCAGCCTTATTTTCAAGTATGCAGTCTTACAATGAAAGTGATCCTGCAACTATTTATGCGAATAATTTAACGGCTAGTAGTGTAGCGTTAAAATTAGCAGAGGAGCAATCTGCAGATACGGAAGTGAATCATACTACTGAAACAGCCGCTTATTTGGCAACTGATGATACAGGCGTAATTACAGATGCGAAGGGTAGAATAATCGGCGAAGTAGGTAGGGTGGATATTGCTTCTGGTATTGTTGATATTACCTCTACTAATACTTATTATAATCCGATCATTATAGCGAATTATCAAGAAGGAACGACAATGGATCCCGCATTGGTAAAAGTGAGAATTGTGTCAGATAATGAGTTTGAAATATTTCTCGATCATTGGGATTCCCAACAACAGGAGGTGATTGGGACGGGTGTTGTTTCTTATATGATTATTGAAGGTAGTTTATCTTTAGAAAGGGAAAAGATTTGTACTTATGGTACAGATAGTCTTGAAATCGGGGTAGATATAGTGGCAGTAGATAATTGTGATTATACGACTACCTTGGAATTTTCAGAGCAAGTAACGGCGGAAGGATTTGGTAATTTAGTTCAAAGAGTTTGGTCTGCGGTTGACGATTGCGGGAATGAAATGATTCTTCACCAAAACGTATCTTGTAGAGGGATTACTTTAAGTGCCAAAGCAGTTCTGTTAGGAGCAGTTGAAGAAGCGGATGAATTTGGTTGGATGCGCGATGATTTGCGAAAGCAAAATCTACTTCCGTACCAAGAACCTTATTCTGATTTGTCAGGATTTGAACACGTTGGAACGGGCGGCGGAGAAGAGCTAACTGCTGATTTATTGACGGTTACTGGTGCGGATGCCATTGTAGATTGGGTCCTAATAGAATTAAGAGATGCCGATGATCCTTCTATCGTCTTAACTACCCAATCAGCTTTATTGCAACGAGATGGTGATGTGGTGTCAGTTAAAGGAGAGGAAATTCTGGTATTTGAAAGTATGTTCCCTGGTAATTACTATGTGTCTATCAAGCATAGAAATCACTTGGGTATGTATTCTTTATATCCACAAAATTTTAATCTAACTACTACGCAAAGTGTTGATTTTACAGATCCACATACGCCTATTATGGGAGATGTTCCTGGAGCAGATTGTGGCGGCAAAAGAGCTATGTGGTCAGGAGATGTCAATGGCGATACGAAAATTATTTTCCAAGGTCCTCAGAACGATGTGTTCCACATGTTCTTACATATCATGTTGGAAGAAGGCAATGTTGATTTATTATCTAATTACATCAATTACGGATATACTCAAAATGATTTTAATTTAGATGGTACGGTTATTTATCAAGGCCCCAATAATGATCGTTCTCAGTTGTTGCATAAGACCGTTTTAGCACACCCAGATAATGAAAATAAAATTCCAAATTTCATTTTGGAAACAGGAGTAGAAAAGAATGAAATGACGATAGATTCTAACTGGACAAAGTTGGATACTTGTAATGTAGATAATACCCTCGCCGTTTGTGATTTTGATAAGGATGGACTCAATAATGAAATTGATTTGGATAAGGATAATGACGGTGTTCCAGATTCTTTAGATGTTGATGTTTTCAATAAGCATAGTGATTCTGATGGAGATGGGATAAGTGATGATGTAGAAACAGGACAGGATGGGACATATGATGCTGCCAACGATTCTAATCCATTGAGTGCTTGTGATCCTCAACAGGGAGGCAATTGTGTTGGTATAGACGAAGATGGGGATGGATTTTTTGCGAATTATCCACCAGACCATAATCAGTATGATGCGGATGATCTGGAAAGTTGTTTGCCAGACTTAAATAATTCTAATTGTGATTGTAGAGATGAAGATGGGGATGGCAAGATAGTTATTTGCCATATTCCGCCAGGCAATCCTGCCAATAGAAAAACAAAAACTGTCAGTCTTTTTGGGTGGGTACACCATAAAGCGCATGGAGATATTTGCGGTCCTTGTAATTATGACAAAGACCAAGACGGTGTTCATGAAAAAGATGATATTGATCCAAATGACCCTAATTCCGATAGTGACGGAGATGGTATTTCTGATCGCATAGAAACAGGCGGTGATGGTCAATATGACGAAGGGATTGATACGAATCCGCTGGTAGCAGATACTGATGGCGATGGGCTTTTAGATGGGCAGGAAGACCCCAATCCGCTGATGTTTTGTGATCCTATAAATACCACTCCAACTTGTGATTTTGATAATGATGGACAGATCAATGAAATAGATAATGACGATGATAATGACGGTGTTTATGATTGGTTAGATGCAGAAAACTACAATGCAGAAAGTGATACAGATGGAGATGGTCAATCTGATTTAGCAGAAAAAAATGCAGCTACAGATCCATTAGACCCTTGTAGTCCGACAGTGTCGGCTGCTTGCGAAGGCAAGGATCAGGACCAAGATGGCTACTTTAGTAATTATCCGTTCAATCATAATTTATATGATGATGATGATGAAAATTATTGTGTACCTAATAGTGATAACTGTAACCCTAATACGGATCCTATAGATACCGATCAAGATGGTATTTATGATGCTATGGAAATGGGAGAAGACCATGTATATGACAAGTGGCAAGATACGGACCCAACTAATGCAGATACTGATGGTGATGGATTATTAGATGGGGAAGAGGACACGAATCGTAATGGTCAAGTGGACGATGGAGAATCGAGTCCGTTAGATCCTTGTGATCCTATACAGATAGGAGCATTTTGCGATTTCGACGGCGATGGGTGGGTTAATATTTTCGATTGGGATGATGATGGCGACGGAGTCGTGGATTATGTGGATGCTAATAAATTTGACCCTAATAGCGATACGGATAATGATGGCATTTCAGATTTTGAAGAAACGGGAGGAGATAGCTATTATCATTCTCAAGATTCTGATCCTAGAAATCCTTGTAGCCCGAATGCTAATGCCGCTGCTTGTATAGGAACAGATAGCGACCATGATGGTTACTATGTAGGCGTAAGTTCTACGGATCCGTTATTTGATGCAGACGATACTAATGCCTGCGTTCCGGACACTAGCAATGGTGCCTGCGATTGCGATAAGGTGAATAACAAAGGAGAAATGATTATTTGTCATCGTCCATTCGGCTTGACTTCTCCTGCTAAATTTACGGTGAAAATTAAAGCTAGAGATTGGGAATACCATAAAGTTCTTGGAGATACTTGTGGTCCTTGTACTAGAAAAAATAACTAAATAGCTAAGCTCACGTATCGGACACCTTAGAGGGGTGTCCGATACGTAGTTATTCCTTTTTTTAAGATTGTCTAAATCATGAATCCATCAAGATGGCCAAGGCTATGTTGATGGATTTTTTATATCTGCAAAATAAAAGTGCTAAGTGACAGCTCACCAAGTTCTCAAAACAAAAATTATTATTTGAAGACGAGATGTCAGACACTTTCAAAGTGGCTGCCATCTATAAACCACTGATAGTCAAAACTTATTTTTTAGCCTGACCGTTATGGTCAAATGATTCAATTGGCAATGGATAGTTATATATCTACTAAAATTGGTTTCTTTGCATAGATTTTTAATTATTACAACGTAATCTACAAATCAATGACGAATCTAGCAATCAACAACCTATTTTCAGTAGCAGATAAAACCGTCCTAGTTACAGGAGGTTCAAGAGGTATTGGCTTAATGATCGCCCAGACCTTTGTGAAAAATGGGGCAAAAGTGATTATCTCCTCTCGGAATGCAGAAGTATGCCAAGCCGTGGAAAAAGAACTATCCGCTATAGGCGACTGTACGGCCATCCCCGCGGACCTATCCAATAAGGAAGGCAGACAACGGTTAGTGGAGGCATTGAAGAAGAAAGTTGACAAATTGGATGTGCTGATTAATAATGCGGGAGCGAATTGGAGTGCGCCGTTCAAAGAATACCCAGAACATGGCTACGACAAGGTGATGAATATTAATGTCAAGCCTGTTTTTTATCTGACCCAAGATTTAATGCCTTTATTGGAAGCGTCTGCGTCTTTGGAAACACCTGCTCGGGTCATCAATATTGGTTCCATAGATGGGGTACGAGTTTCGACGATTGATAACTCTGCCTATGGGATGAGTAAAGCTGCGGTCCATCATTTGACGAAAATTTTAGCGGTCAAATTTGCTGGCAAAGGCATCACCGTCAACGCCGTTGCACCAGGACCCTTTCCTAGTAAAATGACCAAATCTATGTTGGACCAAGTGCAGCCGATGATTGAAAAAGCGAATCCAGTTAGACGAATTGGACGAGCAGGGGATATGGGCGGTATTGCGGTCTTTCTTGCATCCGATGCTGGTTCTTACTTGAATGGTACTGTGATTCCTGTGGATGGTGGGATTCATTTGATGGCTAGTATGTGATTTGGGAAAGATGGTTTGATGGTTTGATGGCTTGTAGGATTCAGCCATCAAAAGTTCTTGGACAGAATTGACGAAACAATGGTCTCCCCCGTCCGATGGCTTACGCCGTCGGATGGGGGAGACTCATCGGACGGCGCAGCCATCCGACGAGTAAATCAACTGTTTTATTAATTCTGTCTAGGTACCATCAAACCATTTTACACCATAAAAAGGACAATTTAGAAAATGATGAAAGACTACTTCCTCGGTGTCCATCAACAAGAACTAGAACGCTTAGACCGACAGCATCTAGCTTGGCAACCCGAAACCCAGCAATTAATCCAAGATGCCCAACTAGCCAATTGCGAACGTATTTTGGATCTAGGTTGTGGACCAGGGTTTACTACTTTTGAATTGGCAAAGCAGTGCCCGAATGCCCAAGTGACCGCCTTAGATAAGGCTACCTTATACCAACAATATTTACAACATCAAATCCAAGAACAGCAAGCCTCCAATATCACACCACTCCATGCGGATATTTTAGACTTACCCAATAAAACACAATTATACCAAGGTGCCTTTTGCCGTTGGGTATTGGCCTTTTTGATAGCAGACTTACCTGCTGTATTAAAAAGTATTTATGATAAACTTGAACCCGGTGGCACTTTTGCGGCTATGGAATATCTTACCTTAGATAGCTTCACGTCTTCTCCTCCTAGTGATTATTTTACTGCCTATACGCAAGCATGGAAAGCCTATTATTTAAATCATAGTGGGGATGCAAATATTGGGACCTACTTACCCAACCTAATGCGGGAAGCAGGCTTTACCATTACTTCTGAAAAATGTGTCGGTGGCTTATCGCCTGTCGGTCATCGCTGGTGGTTTTGGTGGCGGGATGCGTTCAATAATTTCGCGCCTACTTTTGTGGAACAGGATTTAATGACCCAAGCAGAATTTGATGGAATGGCGGCTTATTGGGATGCGCAGGAAGCTGCTGGGGAGGGGTTTATTTATTCGGCTGTTATTTTGCAGGTGGTGGGTAGGAAGGAAAAATAAAAGTTGGTTCCGATATTTCAAGTCTCCTAACCTACTTGATGCATACATTTCGTGAAATACTGGAAATATAAGGTATTATAATTTGTGTGCATCAGTGACAATATTATATTTTATGACCACTCACTTGGCATCCCATCCCTTCGGGTTCAGAAGCTTACGCTTCTTCATGCTGCGTGACGGAAAATGGTTTTTTGGGGGCAGAAATATTCCAGTTTACCACAGCAAACTGGAACATTTCTGCCCCCAAACCCCTCAGTCCCGTCGCCGTAAGGCGACGAAATTAAAGTTGACATTGTCAAGTGAAGAAGTTATGGGAAATATACATAAAGAAGGATGTCAAAAAAAACAAAAATAATGACCCTACAAGGAAATTTAATTGATATTAAAAATAAAGAAATCTACCCAGTTCAAATATCCATTAAAGCTGGGAAAATTGAAGACATTCGCAAACTAAAAGAAGCAGACACTCAATTGCCTTACTTGTTGCCTGGCTTCATAGATGCGCATGTACATATCGAAAGTTCCATGTTAGTGCCTACCGAATTTGCTAGGTTGGCAGTGGTGCATGGCACGGTTGCCACCGTATCCGACCCACATGAAATTGGAAATGTCTTAGGGGTAGAAGGGGTGGAATTTATGATTGAAAACGGCAACAAAAGCCCTTTTAAATTTTTCTTTGGTGCGCCTTCCTGTGTGCCTGCTACTACCTTTGAAACCGCAGGGGCAAGCATTACCGTAGAGGAGGTAGATTTTTTATTGCAAAAACCAGCTATCAAATATTTGGCGGAGATGATGAATTGGCCTGGGGTGCTATTCAAAGACCGAGAAGTGATGGAGAAAATAGCAATCGCCAAACGCATAGGAAAACCGATAGATGGGCATGCGCCCGGCTTGAAAAGACAACAAGCTACCGAATATATCCAAGCTGGCATGAGTACCGATCATGAATGCTTTACCTTAGAAGAGGCTCAACACAAATTGGAACAAGGAATGAAAATCATCATTCGAGAGGGGAGTGCGGCTAAAAATTTTGAGGCCTTGATCGCACTCCTTCCCAAGTATTCAGATAGTATCATGTTTTGCTCAGATGATAAACATCCAGATAGTTTGGTAGAGGGGCATATTAATCAATTGGTAAAAAGAGCTTTGGCAAAAGGATGTGATTTATTCGATGTATTACAAGTCGCCTGTATGAATCCAATCGAGCATTATGACTTAGAAGTAGGACAATTACGAGTAGGAGATACAGCAGATTTTATACTAATTAATAACCTAGAAGATTTTGAGATCACGCATACCTATATAGATGGACAGTTAGTAGCCCAAGCAGGAACATCCTTCCTCTCCAATATTCCAAGTACCCATCCCAATAATTTTCATGCACAGCCCAAAACGGCAAAGCAATTTAAACAATTGAATACAAGCAATACGATTCCTGTAATTGAAGTAATTGATGGAGAGTTAATTACCAATAGACTAGATCTTTCTCCAAGGATCGTTAATGCCTATAATGAAAGTGATATTACAAGAGATATTTTAAAAATAACAGTAGTCAATAGATACGCGCCTGATGCCTCTCCTGCTATCGCTTTTATTAAAAATTTTGGGTTGCAAGAAGGAGCAATTGCTTCTTCAGTAGGACATGATTCCCATAATATTATTTGCGTAGGAGTGGATGATGCTTCTATCGCCAAGGCCGTTAATTTAATTATTGAAGCAAAGGGTGGCTTGGCTGCAGTCTCACATAAAAAAGAAGAAATTATTCGCTTACCAATAGCAGGATTGATGACGGATGAAGATGGGTATCGGGTATCTGATAATTATTTAAAGTTGGATGGCATGGTTAAAGAAATGGGCTGCACCTTACAAGCGCCCTTTATGTCGTTATCCTTTATGGCATTGTTGGTGATCCCTTCCTTGAAGCTGAGTGATTTGGGGCTGTTTGATGGGGCTTCTTTTGAGTTTGTTTAAACCACATTAGGGCACATTAGTTTTTTCACATTAGTTCACATAGAGTTTGCGCTTAAATTTATACTACTTGTGAACTGATGCCAATCGCGAGTTAAACTTTATACTACTGCCTCGCTTGCTTCGCAAGCTCGGCAAATAGGTTCTTTGGAGACAGCGATCTGAAAAAATGGTTTTTCAAAACCATTTTTTTATATCGCTGTCTCCAAAAACCCTATTGCGAGGCTTGAGCGAATGATCCCGAAGGGGGAAGATTCGGGGAATCTTCAAGTGAGTGAACCGTGAAACGGACGGGATGAGCCGCCGAGCAAATCTAATCTAATCTTATTCATTATTTTAACTGGCGATTCGCATAAGAAGTTAACTGCTAATACAATCGCTGCACCGTGAATTTACGAGTCATTTCCTTATGGTCAATTCGGACCCTGATCTCATATAATCCATTTAAATAATCTTTCGTGTCAAAACGAACGGTGGTAGAGGCAGGGTCATAGGCCTGCTCCGTGATTAATTGACCATACAGATTATAAATTTGGAGGGTACCTTGCTCACCTTTTACTTTTTCTAAATTAACAAATAGCTCGGATCGAACAGGATTTGGAAACAAAGACACCTGTACCTTATCCAGCGTGGATCGTACCTCTGCAGTTGATTGACTGGCGCCTAAAGTGAAATAGTCATAGTCATTCGGAACTATTTTTTCTTTAGAAGCAATTACGCCTGTCTGCGTAGTAGAGGTGTTGGAGGAGGGCAGCAATTGGGTAGCTGCTTTATCCGTAGTTGAATGGATAGCACTCCATTTTCCATTCTTAAAACCAACAATGCGAAGTCTGCTGAGCTCTTCCTTTGTTAATTGAGAGACCTTACTCGACTCGTCCCAATACAAAGTAATGGAAATTAGTTGATCTCCTTGTATGTCCCAATATTCCGAAGAACTAATGCTTGTTATTGCTTTATCTAGATTAGAAGACCCTTTAGCGTTAGGTGGACGTTGGGCATAATAGGCCGCGCTTGTTTGGGAAGCTCCTTCTATTAAAATGGGACGATAAATACCGTCTTGTCCTAAAGGGAGTACAAAGGGTTGATCGTGATATACTCGCACATATCCATCTACATAATTTTGCTCATCAGCTCCTGTCCAACTGCTGCCTTTGGCAAAATTGAGATACCCCTTTTGTCCTGTTCGAGTGGTTGTAATCATCCCTGCTTTGATTAGCCCGCTGCCAGTCAAGAAATTATGTTGACCAAATACCGTCAACGAACCGCCTTCCTTGATACTGATATTGCCACTTGAACCTACTTGCGCATTGCTAGGTACGATGACAAGGATAAAAGCAATAAGTATTAATAGTGTGAAGGTGAAATTTTTTATTTTAAACATGGTGGTGTTTTTATTTGATGTGAGTGTAAAATGAATTGAGGTAGTTGTAACTCATCAGCTCACTCCAAGTGAGCAGATGAGACGCTTTCCTTCAATCTGTTCACTCAAAGTGAGTTGATTGATAATTTTTGCCACCTCCATTTTTTTTGCACTCAATTAATACCTACTCTAATAAATCGTGCAAAGGGAAAGGATATGTCGCTCATCCCAGCCAATTGTAGAATCTGCTCTAGTAATATTTAAAGTAAGGTAGTTAGACGATCTATCTCCAATTACACTAATGGCAAAGTTCGCTTTAGATTGATGACCAGAATAACGATTAATACTTTGAATAAAGGTGCCAATAGCATGTGGCATAGCATTGGCAAAATGATATCGTACTTTTAAACTTGGGTGACTATTGGACGTTGCTTCTTGAATTTCTAGAATTTGCCATCTGATAGAACCATAGGAAGTACTGTGGAAAATATCTGTTTGATGATCCCACATAGAAGGGATGACTAACTCACCACAAAGTGCATTAATGCCTCCCCCTTTACTTGAACCTGCTGCACCTTGACAATCTAATCCATTGGCATATCCATCTCCATTTCTATCTTCTCCTGCATCTACCACACCATTACCATTTAAATCCCAACAAGAAATACCGGACGGACCTCTTGCTCCAGTTGCGCCTTTTGAACCCGTGGCACCTGTTGCTCCTGTTGCACCTTGGCAGTCTAATCCATTGGCATATCCATCTCCATTTCTATCTTCTCCTGCATCTACTACACCATTACCATTTAAATCCCAACAAGAAATACCGGACGGACCTCTTGATCCTGATGCACCAGTAGCACCCGTAGCTCCTGTAAAACCCCGCTCTCCTTGTGGACCAGTAGCACCCGTTGCCCCTGTAAAACCTCGTTCTCCTTGTGGACCAGTAGCACCCGTAGCGCCCCGTTCCCCTCTAGCACCTTGTGGACCAGTTGCGCCAGTAGCACCAGTTGCACCTCGTTCTCCTTTAGCACCTTGAGGACCTGCGGGACCCGTTGCGCCAGTATTCCCTTTTAGACCTTGCGGACCAGTAGCACCAGTTGCACCAGTTGCACCTCGTTCTCCTTTAGCACCTTGAGGACCTGCGGGACCCGTTGCGCCAGTATCCCCTTTTTGACCTTGCGGACCCCTCGCACCAGTAGCACCAGTTGCCCCTCGTTCTCCTTTAGCACCTTGAGGACCTGCGGGACCCATTGCGCCAGTATCCCCTTTTGGGCCTTGCGGGCCCGCCGCTCCAGTGGCACCAGTTGCCCCTCGTTCCCCCGTCGCTCCGGTGGCACCTGTATTTCCTTTTGGACCTTGTGGTCCAGTAGCTCCTTTAGGGCCAGCAGGGCCAGGTGTACCTGGTACACCTTGGCAATCTAATCCATTTGCGTAGCCATCGCCATTTCTGTCTTCCCCTGCATCCACAGCTCCGTTTCCATTTAAATCCCAACAAGAGATGCCTGCTGGACCTTGTGCGCCAGTACTGCCCTTATGCCCATCAAGGCATTCCCAAGAAGGCCAATCGTTTGTTCCGTGGTTGACTTGCAAACACTCTAAATCTGTGTTATAAATAATCGCTCCTTTTAGTGGAGAGGGAATTTTATCTCTTTGTTTGATGGTCATTCTCGGAGGGACAAATGCCTTGTTCGTACTCTCTAATTCCAACAAAGATCCGTCATCAATGATATGATCATTATCACCGATTTTTACTTGTGCGTTGATTGATAAAGGGATTAAAAAAGTGGCCAATACTAGGCACCTTAAAATCCTGACATTACCAAAGAAGTAATAATTTTTCATGTGAAGTGTGTTTTGTAAACAGTGAAGAATTTGTAACTATAGTATAATGTAGTCCATTTGATTAGGGTAGAAATCAAATGTTATTTAGTAGTGGGACAAAAATAAATGTTCCAATTTTTTGAGATTTTTCGTTAGCTTTCAAAAATAAACTCCTTGACATACGTTCATTTTTGAAAACTAACAAAAAGTCAATTGGAACATTTATTTTTTCAATGTCCCTTATATGGATAGCATTATCAGTTCAGCAGTTGATTAGATGATTGGGAAAGAGAATTCTCTTATTTTATGAATGAAATGATTGCCCAGAACATCCTATAATGCTGAGTGTATTTAAAAAATACTTCAATAAATATTAGGGAAGAATCAAATATGGAAGCTGGAC
>CALJIQ010000309.1 GCA_937973995.1 uncultured Saprospiraceae bacterium | reverse complement strand
ATACATCATTCAGGAGAAGAGTTTAACATGGCTACTGCCTTGCGACAAACCATTTCCTCCTTTGTTAGTTTAGGGTTTATCTTTCTGTTTCCTGCCGCTTTATTAGGCTTACCACCCGTGGTAATTGGCACCATCGCTCCCTTGCATTTATTTCTACAGTTTTGGTACCATACGGAGCATATAGGTAAGTTGGGGATTTTGGAATATATCATCGTGACCCCTTCTCAACACCGAGTACACCATGCCATCAATCCGATTTATATAGATAAAAATCTTGCAGCCATTTTTTGTATCTGGGATCGCATTTTTGGTACTTTTCAAGAGGAATTAGAAGAAGAACCTTGTGTATATGGGGTTACTAGACAAGCCAAAACTTGGAATCCTATCCGAATCAATTTTCAACATATTTGGTTATTGGCACAAGATGCTTGGAACACGAAGAATTGGTGGGATAAATGCAGAATATGGTTTATGCCGACGGGTTGGCGACCTGCTGACGTGCTAGAAAATTTCCCCATCACTTCTGCCGATCACAAGGCTTTTAAAAAATACACCTCTAATCCTTCGACCACGCTTAAAATCTGGACTTGGGTTCAATTCTTAGTAATGCAAGGATTTCTCTGGCATCTGATGTATAAAATTGCCGACATACCAGAAAGACAATTGTTTATTTATAGTGCCTTTTTATTTTTAATGATATACAGCTACACGTCCTTAATGGATAAGGACGCTAATGCTTTATGGTTGGAGATGATTAAATCTATCGTTGCCTTAGTCATTATATATTTGACAGGAGATTGGTTTTTGATAGATACCCTCCTACCCTATGGGACCTATCTAGTAGCTTGTTATCAAATCATCTCGGTGTTAGTCGTTGCTTTTATTGTGCAAAATGAAATTTGGAAGGATACTAACTCTATACATTCTTCCAATGAGCTTCCTGATTTAAGCTAAACGCAAGCATGGCATAGGGTTTGAATAATAATATTTAGTATATTTTAAATAAAATATATCTCCCCCCTGTCTAGCTCAATGTGGATATACCTCCCCCCACTATTCTTATAAATACTGTAATTACTCAATTTTGAATGAAAAATTTTGAATTTTGAATGGGTAGTCGTCTTAAATCTTAGTGTTTTCGTTCTATTGCATCTCGTTTTATTCAAAAATCATCATTGAGAACTTACTAAATACAACATCAAACCATTGATTTTGAAGGATTTCCGTCAAAAAGATGGGTAAATATTTTATATAGGAGCTAAATTGTTAAATTTTTTGTAACATTGCGCTGACATTTACCTTAAGTCAGTTAGTCTGAGAATGATAATAGATATTTTAAGAAAGGAAATAGGAATTGTGCCTTATTCCTACCTTCTTAAAATAAAAACGAACTATTATCAATAAGAGAAAACTAACACAAATGAATGTCAAAATTCCAATAGCACTAATTTTCTCACTGCTATTCCTATCTCTCCCTATTTTTTCAAAAAACATTTATATCAAGTATGATCCTACTTGCTTGGACCGATACGAGTATCGGCTGAACGGCAATACTTTAGGTAATGGCTATATCGCTTATTACTTAGAAGGAGCGAATGGGCAAAAGATCATGCTGGAGGTTGGGGTTGAGAGTATCAAACAAGTAAAGGTAGCTCCAAAAGGTACGCAGTCTTGTAAGTGGCTAAATGTGAATGAGAAGTTTGCCAATGAGGTCAATAATGGAGTCCATAAAGTGTACGTGGTTCGGAAAATAAACAACCAATACACTGTTTCTCCTGTCCATTTAGCTACCTATATTCAAAAAAGGAATCAGGGATTATATGCGTCAGGAAGAGGATTTAATTTTGAATATCAGCAAATCGCCAATGGGTACATCCCTAATGATTTAGCGGGTATGTCCTCCGATTCGAAGTTCATGTATTTGAGTAGTGGGAACTACGATTGTATGAATAGCTATCGGGTAAAAAGAATCCCTATTGAAACTTGTAAGCCCACAACGGATTTGGTAATCATTCCTGGTATTGGGATAGTAACGGAAAGTACCGATGTAGCACCGTTCAGTAGTGAGCAAAATGTATTGCAGTTAGAAAAAATCAATGGCATTCTGCTTAATGAATATATTAATCAAGTTTGTAATCCAAGAGTGGCAGAGGTGATAACTTATGAGCCACCCCCACCTCCTCCACCCGTCTCCTATGAAATAGTTTATGAAGAAGTACCAGTAGAATACCAACCTGTTGGTTCGGAAGTGATTTTTACTCAAAAGAGTCCTCCGCCAGTAGCAGAAGTATTTGTTCCTGCCGTCACTTGTGCCAATGCTTCCCGACCAGGGATTCATGTCGTACAAAGACAGGAATCTTTATTTGGTATTGCACGAGTCTATGGATTAAATGTATCTGAATTAAGAAGTTGGAATAAATTAGGGGCAGATGCGGTTCTTAGACCTTGTCAAGAATTAAAAGTAACGCCTCCAAAATCAGAAGCGGAAATTCTAGTATATAAACGACCAGAAATAAAATGCCCTCAAGCCTCCTTTCCTGGATACCATGTGGTACAACCACAGGAAACCTTGCAAGGAATCGCCACTCAATATGGTATCTCTGTTGCCAATATCTTGAAATGGAATGATTTGGAAAGAGCTGATATGGTGAAAGCTTGTGAACCCATTCGAGTACAAGCACCCAGAATCGAATGTGCTGAACAATCTAGAAAAGGCGTTCATATTGTACAATCGGGGGAAACGCTTACCGACATTTCCACTAGGTATTTTATTGAAATAGCAGACCTAAGAAAGTGGAATAACCTCAGTAGTACGGATGTGTTACAAGCCTGTACCGCCTTAATCGTTGAAGCTCCTGCACCAGTGCCACAAGTCGTAGAGAAAACCATCATCAAGTGTAGTGAGCAATCTAGAAAAGGCATCCATATTGTACAACCGGGAGAAACGCTAAACGATATTTCTAAACGATATTTTGTAGCTGTAGAAACGATCAGAGCTTGGAATGATCTAAAGAAAAAGGATGTTCTTCAGGCCTGTACCGCCCTCATCATGGAAGCTCCACAGCCTGCGGAGAAAGTGATAGAGCGTACGATTATTAAATGTAGTGAACAATCCCGTAAAGGGGTACACATTGTACAACCTGGAGAGACCCTTACGGATATTTCTAACCGATATTTTATATCCATTGACCATATTCGAGCGTGGAATAATCTAAAGAAAACAGACGTACTACAAGCCTGTACTGCCTTGATTGTTGAAGCTCCAAAAGTGCCAGAGAAAGTAATAGAGAAAACCATCATCCGTTGTAGTGAACAGTCTAGAAAGGGAGTCCACATCGTACAACCTGGGGAGACCTTAACTGACATTGCCAACCGATATTACATCTCTATTGATAATATCAGAGCTTGGAATAGCATAAAGAAAAATGAGGTATTAAAAGCCTGTGCCGCATTAGTCGTTGAAGCACCTGCTCAGGCTCCTCAAGTAGTAGAGAAAACCATCATTCGTTGTAGTGAGCAGTCAAGAAAAGGAGTCCATATTGTACAGCCGGGAGAGACACTTACAGATATTTCCACTCGCTATTTCCTTTCCATTGAAAGCTTGAGAGCTTGGAATAATATAAAGAAAAATGATGTCATCAAAGCCTGTACTGCATTGATCGTAGAGGCGCCTGCTCAAGCTCCACAAGTAGTAGAGAAAACCATCATTCGTTGTAGTGAGCAGTCTCGTCGAGGCGTGCACATCGTGCAGCCAGGAGAAACGCTTACAGATATTTCCACGCGATATTTCCTTTCTATTGAAAGTTTGAGAGCTTGGAATAGTTTAAAGAAAAATGAAATCCTCAAGGCTTGTACTGCGCTGATAGTAGAAGCACCCGCACCTGCGGAAAAAGTTATTGAGCGAACCGTTATTCGATGTAGTGAACAATCTAGACGAGGTGTGCATATCGTACAACCTGGAGAAACGTTGACGGATATTGCCAATCGCTACTATTTGTCTGTTGAAAATATCCAAGCGTGGAATGGCTTGAAAAAAGGAGATTTAATAAAGGCTTGTACCGCCCTAAAGGTAGAGGCACCTGCACCGCAAGAAAGAGTAGTAGAAAAAACGGTCATTCGTTGTAGTGAGCAATCTAGACCTGGGGTACATATTGTACAACCTAAGCAGACTTTGAGAGAAATATCAGAGCGATATTTTGTCACGATTGAGGAATTAAAGAAATGGAATAAAATCGGGAATGATGATATCATAAAAGCTTGTACGGCCTTAAAAGTAACCGCACCCGTAATTAGATGTGATCAATCTTCTTATCCTGGCGTACATATTGTGCAACCTAGAGAAACGTTGACAGATATAGCAAGAAGATACGCCGTCGGAATTCAACAATTAAGAAGCTGGAATAACTTAAAGCTAAATGACAAAATAAAAATGTGTGCAGCGATCAAAGTCTCTCCGCCAAGAGTGAGATGTGAGGAACTTTCTAGACCTGGTGTACACATTGTCCAGCCCAAAGAAAATATCACCATGATTGCGAATCAGTACAGTATTACAATTGATGAAATTCGTAAATGGAATAAATTAGACCCTGCTGATATTATTATCGCTTGCACACCGTTACGAGTAGTGCCTCCAACGCCTACTAACTTTAGTTCTTTAGGTTGTAAAGAAACCTCTTACCCAGGTGTTCATATTGTACAGCCCAAAGAAAATATCACTATGATTTCTGAGCGATACGGTATTTCTTTGGCGCAGCTACGGCTTTGGAATAATTTAGGTCCAAAGGACTTGATATACCCTTGTACTAGATTTAAAGTGACTCCTCCTCGAAAAGCTCCTACAGGCGCTATCACTCGATCTGATGGCACGTATAAAATCATTCCAGGAGTAAGCTATACCAATTCCAAAGATGACTTAACCACAAAAGGAGGAAGTGCAGGAATTGTTGCAGGAGTTTGCTTCCACACCGTACGGTCAGGAGAAACACTAACCGCTATTGCCCTATTATACGGATATACCACAGAGGAATTTAGAACGATCAATAGCTTGCGAAACGCTGATTTAATCAGAGTAGGGCAACGCTTAAAAACCGCTGCTAACTGCCCAACCGAAGATATTCCTGCACTAGAGGTAACAGGTACTCCTATCCCTTTTGACAATGTCACTCCTAGAGCAAATAGAACGGTTCATGTAGTTAAAGATGGAGATACGCTAGGCGGAATTGCCCAAAAATATAAAGTGACCGTAGCCACTTTGTTACAACTAAATAATCTAGAAAGAGGCGAAGTGATCTTTCCTATGATGCGATTGTATATCAATTAGCGTAGAATTTCACTATATAAGAACATATTAGTAGATTCACATTAGGTCACAAAAAGGACAAATCCTATTTGTGTGCTAATGTGAATCCGCTTATGTGAACTAATGTGGTAAAATTCTTCTTATTTTTCTAAAGTCCTTAATAACACCCAATAACTCTCCTTTCCCTTCCTCAACAATTCTTCTATAATAGTATATTTGTTGTTCCATGATTTCAAATAGAGCCACTTTCCACACTACATGAAAAAAAACATCATCAAATTCAAGAAAATCTTGGTTGCTAACCGAGGTGAAATTGCTATTCGAGTACTTCGAGCTGCCTCTGAATTGGGGCTGAGAACGGTTGCTATTTATACCTATGAAGATCGGTATTCTCTACATAGATATAAAGCAGATGAATCTTACCAAATAGGGTTAAAAGACGAACCTTTAAAGCCTTATTTAAATATAGAGGAGATTATCAGAGTCGCAAAAATGTGCGGAGCGGAGGCAATACATCCTGGCTATGGATTTTTATCAGAGAATATTCATTTAGTCAAACGCTGTAAAAAGGAAGGAATCATATTCGTTGGACCTTCTGCTGAGACCATGAGTAAGGTGGGAGATAAAGTAGCTACCAAAACCTTTGCAAGAAAAATAGATGTCCCTTTAATAGAGGATAGCCATGTGGAGATTACCAATGTAAAAATTGCTTTAAAAGAAGCCAAACGCATCGGTTTCCCTGTCATGGTAAAAGCGAAGAATGGAGGTGGCGGAAGAGGTATGCGAGTAGTACGCACCGAAGAAGAATTTTCAAAAGCCTTCCACGAAGCTAGAGGGGAAGCTAAAACGGCTTTCGGCAGTGATGAAATCTTTATTGAAAAATTCATTGAGAACCCTAAGCATATAGAGGTTCAATTATTGGGAGATAAGTATGGGAATGTCGTCCATTTGTATGAGCGAGATTGTTCGGTACAACGACGTTTTCAGAAAGTGGTGGAGATCGGACCTAGTGTTACGCTCAAACAAGAGACCAAAGATAAACTATATGAGTATGCGGTAAGAATCGGCGTACATTCAAAATATAGCAATGCTGGAACGGTAGAGTTTTTGGTAGATGCAGCAGAAAATATTTACTTCATTGAAGTAAATCCAAGAATACAAGTTGAACATACTGTAACAGAAGAAATAACGGGTATTGATATTGTCCGTTCCCAAATTCTGATAGCCATGGGCTATCCCCTCTCCCACCCGACTATTTTTATTCGAGATCAATCGGATGTTAAAGTTCATGGATTTGCGATTCAGTGTCGGGTGACCACTGAAAATCCTGTCGATAATTTCAAACCAGATTATGGTACACTGGTTGCCTACCGATCTGCATCTGGTATGGGGATTCGACTAGATGCAGGAAGTGCCTATGCAGGGGCAAGGATTTCTCCATTCTTCGACAGTATGCTGGTAAAGGTAACCGCTTGGGGAAGAACAATGGAAGGAGCAGCTGACCGACTGCATCGAGCCTTGCGAGAGTTTAGAATTAGAGGCGTAAGTAATAATATTGGCTTTCTATTAAATCTTCTAAAAAATGATAATTTTAGAAAAGGGGAAGCTACCGTTAATTTTATAAAAGAATATCCTGCCCTTCTAAACCTTCCAAGACGAAGAGATCGGGGGACTAAATTATTGAACTACTTAGCCGATATCAATGTCAATGGCAATAAGGATGTCAAGTTTGTTTTGCCTGATAAAGAATTTATAAAACCTATTGTTCCTGCCTATCAGCATATGGATAAATATCCAAAAGGAACTAGAGACATTTTAAAACAGAAAGGCCCCGAAGGCTTTGCCAAATGGTTGAAAAGAAAGAAAGCCATCCAGTACACGGACACTACTTTTCGAGATGCCCACCAGTCTTTATTAGCTACTAGAATGCGGAGTTATGATATGCTCCAAGTGGCAGAGAGTTTTGCCAAACATCATGGTAGTGAGGTATTTTCTATGGAAGTATGGGGGGGAGCGACTTTCGATGTTTGTTTGCGTTTTTTAAAAGAATGTCCGTGGCTACGTTTAGAGCAGCTACGAGAGGCCATCCCCAATGTTATTTTTCAAATGCTATTAAGGGGTTCTAATGCAGTAGGTTATGCCGCCTACCCAGATAATCTAGTGGAAGCATTTATCGAAGAGGCATGGAAAACTGGGATTGATCTCTTTAGAATATTTGATTCACTCAATTGGGTGAATGCCATGAAAATCAGTATCCGAGCCGTAAGAGAACGAACGGATGCTTTAGCAGAAGCTTGTATCTGCTATACAGGAGATATATCCGATCCAAGCAAAACAAAATTCACCTTACAATACTATCTGGATTTAGCGAGAGAATTAGAAGATGCAGGAGCGCATATTATCGCTATAAAAGATATGGCGGGTTTGCTTAAACCGATGGCAGCCCAACAATTAATCAAGGCATTGAGAAAGGCAGTAGATACGCCCATCCATTTGCATACGCATGATACCTCCTCCATACAGGCAGCTACTTATATGAGCGCCATCGAAGCGGGGGTAGATGTAGTGGACTTGGCATTAAGCTCTATGTCTGGATTAACCTCTCAGCCCAATTTCAACTCCGTTGTCTCGATGATGCAAGGACACCCTCGAGAACAACCTGTTAATTTGGATAAGCTAAATGAGTTTGCTGCCTATTGGGAAGATGTGCGAGACATCTATTATCCGTTTGAAACAGAGTTAAGAGCAGGAACGGCTGAAATTTATAAAAGTGAAATACCGGGAGGTCAATATTCTAACCTCCGACCACAGGCTAGAGGGCTGGGGTTAGAGGATAAATTTGACACGATAAAAGAAAACTATAAAATCGCCAATGATCTATTTGGAGGCTTGATAAAAGTAACACCCTCCTCAAAAGTGGTGGGCGATATGGCGATGTTTATGACTTCCAATGGCTTAACTAAAGAGGATATTTTAAAAAGAGGAGATACGCTTGCTTTTCCCGACTCCGTCAAAGCATTGATGCGCGGGGATTTAGGACAAATCAAAGGTGGCTTCCCTAAAAAGATGCAAAAATTAGTATTAAAAGGTGAAAAACCTTATAAAAACCGACCCAATGCGCATCTAAAGCCCATCAATTTCAAAAAGGAATTTCGATCTTTCAAAAAGAAATTTGAGAATAATCGTTTAGAACATAGAGATTTAATATCTTACTTACTCTACCCCAAAGTATTTACCAATTTTTATGAATTTTTTGAAAAGTATGGTGTGGTTCGCACCCTACCTTCACCTAGTTTTTTCTTCGGATTAAAACCCTATGAAGAAATCATCGTCGAATTAGAGGAAGGCAAGAATCTATTGATTCAGTTTCTCGATATGACGGAGCCAAATGCCCAAGGTAATCGAATGGTCTTTTTCAATTTAAATGGTCAAGCTAGAGCGATTGTTGTAAAAGATCACTCCATCACAACGGATATTGTTGCCAATAAAAAAGCAACTAGTGAAAACGAGGTTGGCTCCCCGCTACAAGGTAGTCTCTCGAAAGTATTGGTAAAAGTAGGAGAAGAGGTAAAAGTCAATACACCGCTTTTTATTATCGAAGCCATGAAAATGGAAAGTACCATTACCTCTCCTAAAGAGGGTAAGGTAAAAGCGATTCATTTACGTAATAAAACTTTGGTGGACCAAGATGATTTGGTGGTGGAGTTGGAGTAAGTGAAATCCAATTAGAGTTATAGAAAGTTAGGGACGAAGAAATAAATAACTTACCCAAATTTTGTCTCCCGCAAAGTATCGCCGAGGATACGCTAAGGTACGCAAAGCTAGACCTTTTACTAACTTAGCGTACTTTGCGAAACCTTAGCGATCCTTTGCGAGAAATAC
>CALJIQ010000308.1 GCA_937973995.1 uncultured Saprospiraceae bacterium | reverse complement strand
GATATTATTGATGGAGCGAAGGCGGCTTTTAATAGAGCCATAGAACTGGGGAAAGTGAAGAGTTAAGAATGTAAAGTGAAGGATAATTTAACTCTTAACTCCTCACTTTATACTCGAAACGGGGTAAAAAAGTGATTTTCCAATACTGTTTATTTGTTTAGTTGTTGAACTGTTTATCCAAGTATAGTTTGTAAACGAATCAACAGATAAACCAATAAACATTTAGTTCACTTTCACAATTTTATTCCCACTTACAGTATAGTAATATAATCCCTACTAAGATAGGTAGCTACTATAGTAATGCAAAGACTAAGAAAGAATTAAATGAAAATTGTCGAGAATTAGACTTGAATGTTGAAGTATAGAATATTGGCTGGAATGCCTGATAGTTGGGGGTTTAGTTTGCCGTGTTTATTTGAAGAATGTGTTGTTGTTGCCGATGAAGAAAATATAAAAGTCCAGTAATTTATCTTATAATCTGATTTTTTTAGTTTCTACTTTATTATTAGCAATTACTTTGATATAGTGGATACCTGAACCTCTAGAGATATTCTCATCCCAAACAGTTTCTTGTGTTCCTGCGCCTAAAGTATTATTAGCAGTAAAAATGGATTGACCATTTCTCACGATTTCAATCGTAACATTGCTAGTAGAAGCTAAATCAAAAACGATATGGATGTCTTCAAATACTGGGTTGGTTGCGAAACGAATATTGAAGTGATTTTCTACTTCTTCTAATGTAGGTGCTGCTGCTTCTGAAAAGCTAAGCTCTTCACTGATAGATGCAGTTGCAAGATCATTCATTAACGAAGTCGCAGGTACAAAGTTCGTCTGTGCGATAATTGCTGTTGTAAAACAAGCTAATACGAGAGTAATTAAAGTCTTCATAATCTTATTAGATCAACGGTAATTAAAAAAAACAAAGTTTAGTTAAGCCAGATTGAAATAATAAAATTAGGATACGAAGTATGGATTTTAGTTAAGCTAGGAAAGATTAGCTAATGAAATTAGGAAAGTATAGGCTGTGGGAAGCCTTATGGGAAGTAGTTAGAAGAATCGGAGTCTAAAAAGACAAGGAGATGTGGGATTTCCTTGATTGTGGGATTTAAGACAAGATTCTTAATAGTATCTTTTCAAATAAGATGCCACAAATATAAACACCTTTTTTAATTATGCAAAATATTTATCAATTTAAATAAAAAAAAATATTTAAATAAGCATAAAATAGCTGGTTGTACCTCTTCTGAAAAACTTAAACTCCTTCCCATTTACCCCAAACCGCTACTATTATAGGTTATAGACCCCAATCTTTTGCTTTTAAATGTGTTATTTCCTAATTTGTAAAGGAAATTATGTTAAAAAGAAGAAAGCACTAAGGGTTTACCCACTATTTACCGTTCTTGATAATATAATATTAGTTTAATCACCCACATTAATCCATTCTTTATTATGAAAAAAGTAATCTTTCCACTGTTTATTCTAGCTACACTAGCCTTTCAATCTTGTACCAAAGACTTTGGTAAAGTACAAGTAACCTACACCAAAGCGACTGCTGTGTATAGCGATTTAAGCGAAATACGGGATATTTCTTTAAAAGGAGAAATACAGCCAGTTGACAATCCAGGAAAAATATTTGTAGCGGAGGAGGTCATTTTGATAGGAGAGGAAGAGAAAGGCGTACATGTCATAGATAATTCAGATCCAGCGAATCCTGTTCCGATGGCTTTTATTAATATACCGGGGAATAGAGAGTTTTATGTAGAGAATAATCACCTCTATGCAGAAAGTATATATGATATGGTGAAAATAAATATTGCAAATACATCGGAGCCAGTTTTGGTTTCTAGGGTAGAAAATGCTTTTGCACAAGAAATTACGAATGAGAAAGGAGAGGTGTTAACAGGCTTCACTTTTGAAGAGGTAACAGAAGAAGTGGATGGAGATAGCAGAATATTGGATAATATTTGGGGTTTTAATAATACCTTCTTTTTTGATTATGCCAATCAATTGATTCCACCTTCTGCAGTTCCTTCTTCTTTTGCAGGTACAAGTAATAATGGAATTGGGGCAGTTAACAGAATTGCATACCAAAATAACCATTTGTATGTAATAGGTCGTTCTAATTTGACCATTTTCGAAGATCAAGATCAACTTGATTTGATTTCTACGAACCCAATCGGTTGGCAAATGGAAACGATCTTTCCTTATAAAGGTCGGATATTTATTGGTTCTCAGACAGATATGCAAATTTTAGATGTGAGCGATCCTATGCGACCACAGTATATTGCTGGCTTTGCACACGCTACTTCTTGCGATCCTGTTTATCCAGTTGATGATGTAGCTTATGTTACTTTGCGAACAGGGGATGCTTCCAATTGCCCAGGGGATGTGAATTCTTTAGTGGTATTGGATATTACTACTATCTCGAATCCAATTGAAACACAAAATATCGAAATGGAAAGCCCATATGGAATGACCTTGGCGAACGATAGATTATATGTAGGAGAGGGGGCGAATGGACTTAAAATATTTAATGCTACCAATAGAAAAGATTTAGAATTGATTACGTTCGATCAAGCTATTGAAGCTTATGATGTGATTCATCATCCAACAATCAATACCTTATTATTAGTAGCCGGTCCTGAAGGATTAGGACAATACGAAATAGAAGGGGTAGACAAACTTTCTTTGGTTAGCTGGATGAGTCTATGATTCAAAAAATAATAGGTATGCTGTGTTTGTTGTTTTTCAGCACAGCTACCTTTGCTCAATTGTTAGATGCCAACAGAGCCATCATTTACACACATGATGGCTCTGTTTTTATAGGTCATATCATCTATTCGGATGAATTGACGGTGGACCTAGTGGCAGTTACTGGAGATACCCTTCATATTCAAAAAGGACTGATCAAAGGGTATTATAGGAATAGCGAGAACATGATTCTCCATAGAGGCGGTAAAATGCATTATACGGAGGGATATTTTGTGTCTTCTACTTTAGGGTGGGGGGGCAATTTTGATGAAAGTCCTTCTTTCGACTGGGATCTGATTGTGGGAAAGCGATTAACTAAAAGAGTATCGGTAGGTATTGGTACTTCGCTGAGTTTGAACTCTGCTGTTTTGCCAGGTCTTGGTTGGGGATGGTTTGACCACCATTTTATGCCGATCTTTGGGTATGGTCGCTATTATTTAAACGATAAAAAAGTACGACTTTTTGCTTCCTCTCGGCTTGGTTATGGATTTCCAACAAATATTATTTGGAATGATGACCATCAAGGCGGTTTACACTTCCAGCCAGGAGTAGGTATTCACTTTGCTTCTAGAAAGTCAGGTCGTTTTATCATTACCTTAAGTCAAATGATACAGCAAACAGGTGGATCGAGAACGGACCTAGATGTTTTCTCTAACCCTGTTAACTTTAACTATACACATTGGTACAATCGGACGATGTTGAAGATTGGAGTGGAGTTTAAATAGAGTTGATGGCTAGATAGTTAACATGATTTTTGAAAATGACTCAAAAAAAAATATTTAGCTGGGCGTGT
>CALJIQ010000307.1 GCA_937973995.1 uncultured Saprospiraceae bacterium | reverse complement strand
TGAAATCTTCCAATTTGCCCCAGCAAATTGGAAGATTTCAGCCCCCAAAAGACCCTATTCCGTCACGTAGCGTAGCGAAGTGACGGGTTTTACAAAAAGTGTACGGTGGAAAAGAATTTAACGAAAGTTTTTCAGCACTTAACTTAATTAGTTTATACTTTTGCGGGAAAAAAATAGAAGTTAATTGCTACTAAAAAATAAATTATGAGTAAAATTTCAACAGGAACATATTGGATTTTATTTCTGGTTTCTACCCTTATCATGATCGCTATGTTGATCTGGATGAATGAATGGTTTTGGTTAGCTTTACCTTTTTCTTTGACCTTTTTCGTGAAAGCGTTGGATGTAGTGTAAGAAGAGTAGGAATTGGTATTGTGGTTTTATGGTATTTTGGTAATATGGTTGAGTTCTCAATAGGGAGTATCTGGTTAAAATCCGACGCACCCTTCGTAAAAGTAAACTCCACCACAATGCCACAAAACCAAAATACCATAACACCTAATTAATACTCCAAAGACCATTCCCCACTCTCCTCTTTAGTCAATTGTGCTAACTTCGATTTCCTTCGATTATTTATATCCAATAAGTTGATTTGCAAGGTATTATCATCCACCCATTTAGGGGTTACAGGATTGTATCCTAAGACTTCTTCTTCAAAAACAATAGTAAATCCTTCTTCTCCATAGCTTAATATTTGTACTCCATTGAACGCCTCTCCTGTTCCTTTCCAATCAGAACCAACGCCAGCAATATGATTGCCATCTGGAGAAGCTTTGGGATAGCCTTTTAGGGTGAGAATTTCACCAGACTTATCGTTCACCAATACATATTCGCTAGAATCTCGATAAGTAGCTAAAATAGCAAAAAAGCCCATATTTTTTAGATAATACCTAAAGTCATAGACCGTATCTCTACCCGCATTTTGTAAACTAAATTGCTCCTCATTCAATAAGCGAAAATCAATACCACTAGCAGAAGCCGTTACTAAAGAAGCATTATCTTTTAACTGTCTAAACTGTACTCGATCAAAACATTTTTGGGACTGAGCGATTTTTCGGTCTTTTACCAATTTGAAGCAATCATCATACGGCGTACTCGATTTATCTGCCCCTACTTTATAAAATTTCACGCCACCTCCATAGACCCATCCTTCTTTGCCAGATTTGGTGGTCACTTTGAGCCACGGCTCATCAAATCGGGTCCCTCTCAAACTGATTTTTTCCGTAAAATCTGATTTTTCTCCTGCATATTCTAATGGTTCTCCTTCTTTTAAAGTAAACACAATTGGGCTATTAGTAGAAGGTTCTTCTCGCATTCGCAGCTCATTCACCCAAGTATAAATCTCTGTAATTGTTGGAGTTGGAGATGCTTCCACTATCGTATCCGTAGCGGCAACCGATTCCGCCGTCGTATTAGTGGTTGAAGAATTAGAAAATGGTGAATCTTTACAAGCAAAAAATAGTATTATAAATATTAATAAAGTATTAACTAGTAGTTTAGACATAAAGAGACATTTTTTCGTTTGAATTAAGAGTATGTCTATACTGCGAACGGGGTAAAATTATGAAAGTGAACTAATTGTTTATTTGTGTAACTGTTTATTCGTTTACAAGCTATACTTAGATAAACAATTCAACAAATAAACAGTATTGTAAAATCACTTTTTTATCCCGTTCCAAGTATAAAATTTATTTCGAGTTGACAATCAATAGTTTGTGGTTCTGGCTAGACATACTCTAAGCACCCTTAAGAATAATACAAATTTAAAAAAAAGGAAATTACAATTAAGTACCGAGACTACACAACTAAGAGAAGGACTTTAAGAAATTTTCATTTTTAATTTACTTTTTTCTAAAAACCGATGTATTATGAGAAAATCTGCCAACTGGGTGTGGTTAGTAGTGTTACTAGGTTCACAGAATTTACTTGCCTCTTCTCAAGCTTTTCAAAATTATATCGAACAATATAAATCCATCGCTATCAGCGAAATGGACCGATCTGGTGTACCTGCTAGTATCAAATTAGCGCAAGGGCTGTTGGAGTCCAATGCGGGTAGAAGTACCTTGGCACATAAAGCCAATAATCATTTTGGTATAAAATGTGGAGGTAGTTGGAAAGGAAAAACCTATTATCGAAAAGACGATGATTATAAAAACGGTAAACTGATAAAGTCTTGTTTTAGAAAGTATAAAAAATCTACCGAATCCTATATCGCTCATTCTAATTTTCTAAGAGACAATAGACGATATAGTAAGCTATTCGACTTACAATCAACCGATTATAAGAACTGGGCAAAAGGATTAAAAAAGGCAGGATATGCGACTAGCAAGACCTATGATAAGAAACTGATTAAGTTAATCGAAGAATATCATTTATATCAATTTGACCACGCTTTGCCTTCTGTTGAATTTACGCCAGCGATTGCCATTACAAAAAAAGAATATATCTATGTCAACGATGTAAAGATGGTATTTGCAAAAGAAGGGGATACACCTTACACAATTGCCGAACGCCTAAATACCAATGCGCAACGCATTGTATCCTACAACGAAGCGATCAATTTCACCAGCGAATCTTTAGCAGCCGACACTAGGGTTTTTATTCAAAAAAAGAGAAGAAAATTTAGAGGTCGATCTAAATACCATACCGTAAAGGCAGGGGAAACGATGTATAGTATTGCCCAATTATATGGTATTCGACTCGATAAATTATATAAAAGAAATCGAATGTCTAAAGGTAGCCAACCTGCTACAGGAGAGGGCATCCGATTGAAAGGCAAAGCTAGCAAACAACCTCGATTGAGATCAACTGCTACTGACCTTCCGGCAACAAAACCGCTTGCCAACCAAACCTCAGAAAAAGAATCAACGCAGGAATACACGCCTGTTTTAGTGCATACTCCAACCACTACGCCTACTACAGCATCTAAGGCGGACAATTCCTCAACCAAATCTTCCTATAAACAACCTGCCATTCAAGAACATACCGTTGAACGAGGAGAAACGCTTTGGCGCATCTCTCAAAAATACCGTTTGACCGTTGAAGAATTAATGGTAAAAAACAACTTACAAACCACTACTATTCACACCGGAACAACTTTGAGAATTAACTAATTGGAGGAGTCAGGAATCAGGGGTCAGGAGTCAGGTCATATAGGTATCTGACTCCTGACCCCTGACTCCTGACCCCTCAACAAGACCCGTTTGTAATGAAAATTTTTAAACTAACAATTCCCATAATTATTGGTATTGTTGTAGGCTTACTCTATCTATTACAATCTTGTGGGGGCGTGCATTATGACTCCTATGTGGCTGATTATAAAGACATCGCCATGGAGGAAATGCAACGCACTGGCTATCCTGCTAGTATAAAATTGGCGCAAGCTATTTTGGAATCACAAGGAGGTAGGGGAAAATTAGCTTTTGAGTATAATAATCACTTTGGTATCCCCTGTGGTAAGAACTGGCCTGGCAAAAAATATTATCAAGAAGAAGAAGACTACTATTCTGGCGAGACCCTTGAAATCTGTTATCGAGCATATAATAACCCTAACTCTTCCTTCGTAGCACATACCGATTTAATCCGGAAAGAATTCCGAACGCTATTCCATAAAATGGACCCGATGGATTATGTGGCATGGGCAAAGAAATTAGCTCGCATGCAATATAGCGATAGCGAAGCCTATGACGCTACTTTAATTAATATGGTAGAGCGATACAAACTGTATGAATTTGACCAAATAGCAATGGGCATGGACGACGCCCCTATTACACAGGAAGTTGCTAATCCTTCTAAAGAAGAAAATTATTATGAAGAGGATTCTTATGAGGATAAAGAAGTGACTTCTTATGAGGGTCGAATAGAACAACGGGTAGAGAAGTATAGAGAAGGATTAGAAGATTTGGATGATGATATTGCCTATCACCGAAGAAAATACACCTCAAATAAATCCAAACAAAAGGAGTATAGAGACAACTATGAATCTAACTATAACGAAGAGGATTCTTATTACGATAGAACGGATAGAATAGAAAGAACAGACAGAACCCCTAGAAAAAGTAGGACTTATCAAGAGGAGACTTGGGCAGAAGATATTCCCGATACCTATGATCGAGACGATTGGGATGATCGGACTCGTCCTACTCAAGATTATAGCGCTAATACTACAAGATTTAACCCGACCAATGTAGATGATAAATATGAAGGATTTTCCACCCCTCCTGCTTCTCGTAGGAAACCTTCAAGAACCTATGATTATAGTCAACCTTCTTATAGAAAAACGAAGCCTACGCCTTCCTACAAAGAAAACTATTGGGACATGAATGAAGCAGAAGCAACCCGTATTTCGGATTTTAGAAACGCAGAGGATTTTGCGTACATCAATGGGGTCAAGGTAGCCACTGCTAGATACGATGATACCCCTTTACTATTAGCCAAAAGATTTAATGTATCGGTAAAAGATATTATTCAATACAATGAGTCTATAAAAAGTACCAAACAATTACTTCGAGAAGATCAAAGAGTGTATTTAGCATCGAAAAAGAGGTATTATGATGGCAATCAAAAATATCATATTGTACAATTCGGTGAGCGGATGAAAGACATTGCAGATATGTATGGCTTATCCCTTAGTGCTCTGTATGAAAAAAATAAAATGTCAGCGGGAAGTGAACCTGCCTTAGGAGAGAGAATTAAATTAGATCGAGGAAAGATTAAAAAAAGACCTGAGTTGAGATATAAAGCTCCTAAACCATTGTCTGAAACGGCTATACAAAATAATGCGGTACCTGCGGCTACTCCTATTACTGCCGATCGGGATGTAGCTATTACAACAGTCTTATTACAACCTGTCACAACGGGTAAGGTATTCCATACCGTACAGACAGGAGAAACCCTTTATCGAATTGCCAGTATGTATGGCACTACGATAAGTGATTTGAAAAACATGAACCATCTTTCTGAAACGACTATTCGGAGAGGGATGCGATTGAAAGTGCGGTAGGTATTTTTTTGAAATTCGAAAAATCAAATTCCAAATTCCAAAGTAAGCAGAAGCCGATATTTGGAATTTGGAATTTGATGTTTAGAATTTAGATTCCGAGCTTAGCTTTTACCTGATCCATCACATTCAAAGAATCATCTGAAAAAAGAATGGTATTAGGAACACTTTCATCAAAAATGAATAAATAGCCCCCTTCTTTTCCTACGGCGGTAATCGCATTCTGCACTTTTTCTAATATCGGTCTCAATAATTCCTCTTGTTTCGCCATTATTTTAGATTGCACCTCTTGCTCATACTGAGCAATTTCTTGCTGTTTTTTCTGCAAAGCTGCTTGCTTTTCCTGTTGGATTTTAGGAGCCATCGCTCCTTGTTGAGCTTCTACAACAAACGCATCATATTCGGTTTGAAGTCCTTTCACCATGGTTTGTCCCTTGGCAATCAATTGTTTTTGAAAAGACTCTAACTGACTGTTGGCAGATTTTACTTCTGACATACCCTCTAATAGTAGTCCTGTGTTCACATGTCCTACCTTTTGTGCAAATAAACCAACGGTTAATAAGGAGAGTATAGCTACAAAAAATAATTTTCTCATTCTTGTTTTTAATTTTGAGTGTTGAATTGAATACTCATTCAAAATTTGTATCGTTTTTTAGACGATAATTAGAAACAAATGTATCTTCAAAATTCCTAAAAGCCTTGTTTTTAGAGGCAATTAAGAATAATTTAATAGTATTGGTTACTAGTCGGTTAAAGGAAGCCGGCGCAAATGTAGTAAAATAAACAAACTTAACTTCCACCTCCACTTCAAGATTCAACCTCAAAATTAGATGTTGACGCCCTTGAAGTTGTAATTGGGATGGAAGTTGATATTATTCATATATTTTTATGTTCGAAAAAGACAGTCTTTTATACGGTATATTACTCGGACTCTGTATTCCATTTGTAGGATTCGCTACTTTTCAAATGCTATCCGAAAGAATTGCAGAAATGGAATCTTTAGGAACAGAAATTCAAACGATCCATATTCGCAAACGCACCCTTGCTATTTTTGCGATTTGCTTGAATTTGATTCCTTTTAATATTTTTCAAAAAAAGCGTTTTGAGTCCAGTATGCGAGGGGTCATGATCGCTACTTTGATTTATGTATTTGTATGGATCGCTTACTTCGTCTACCTGATGTTTTAATCCAACCCCCACCATGAAATATTATTTAATCGCAGGTGAGGCTTCGGGAGATTTGCATGCTTCCAATTTGATGAAGGCATTGAAAGGGGAAGATGCTCATGCAGTATTTCGATGTTGGGGTGGTGATAAAATGAAAGCAGCAGGCGGGCATTTGGTCAGACACTATCGAGACTTGGCGTTTATGGGATTTGTGGAAGTCCTCAAAAACCTCCCCACGATTCGACAAAATATTCGCTTTTGCAAAGAGGATATTCAAGATTTTCGACCCGATGTATTAATCCTTATCGACTACTCAGGCTTTAATTTACGTATCGCTAAATGGGCAAAAGGAATTGGACAAAAAGTGTTCTACTATATTGCGCCACAAGTATGGGCGTCTCGTCCTAAACGAACCTATGCGATCAAAGAAAATGTAGATGAATTATTTACTATTCTACCATTTGAGGAAGACTTTTATGCGCAATATAACATGCGGGTTAATTATGTAGGTCATCCTTTGCTAGATGTAACAACTACCTATCCTTTCCAAGAAAATTTTGTAGCACAACATCAATTACGACTTCCCTATATCGCCTTACTACCCGGTAGTCGAAAACAAGAAATACGTCGAGTGCTAGGTACGCTTTTAAAGATGACTAAACGTTTTCCTACTCATGCATTTGTCATAGCTGCCGCCCCTTCCATTCCATTGGAATTTTATACTCAATTTATACAAGAAGCAGGTCTATTAAAGAGCTCCATCCACATCATTCCAAATGCGACTTATGATATTTTAAAAAATGCTAAAGCAGCCATTGTTACTTCAGGAACCGCTACCTTGGAGGCAGCCTTATTAGATGTACCTCAACTGGTCGTCTATAAAGGAAATCCGATCACGTATCAAATTGCCAAAAGAATAATTACTGTTCCTCATATATCTTTAGTAAATTTGATCGCTGACCAATTGTTAGTAAAAGAATTATTACAAGATGCTTTAACGATTGATAACTTGGAAAAAGAATTGAGCCTCCTGTTAGAGCCTTCCCAAACAAAAGCAATAAAAGAAGGGTATCAATTGATACGGAATCAATTGGGCAATGCAGGCGCCTCTAAACGAGCTGCCAAATTGATGGTGGCGTATCTAGTTTAAAGTTTTGCACAAGAAATTATCCAGTGACGGAAAGTCACGGGATAAGAATACACTCTAAAAAATGACTTTTACAAATTGGAAAAATAAAGCCCAATACTTTCCTTATAACAATCACCAAATCGCCTATTGGACAGCAGGGGAAGGACCTCCCCTATTATTAATTCACGGATTTCCAACTGCCTCTTGGGACTGGCATAAAATGTGGGATGACTTGACCGCTAACTTCCAAGTATTGGCCCCTGACATGATTGGCTTTGGGTACTCTGCCAAACCCAAAAACTACACTTATTCCATTACCGACCAAGCGAGATTGCATGAAGCATTTATGGCACATCTAGGTATCAAAGAGGCGCATTTGTTCGTGCATGATTATGGCGTTTCGGTAGCACAAGAAATGCTAGCTGCTTTTAAAGAAAGAGGCACAGAGGGTTTTCAAATTCTATCCTGTAGTTTTTTAAATGGTGGTTTATTTCCTGAGTTGCACAAAGCTAGACCTGTTCAGAAATTATTGAATAGTTCTGTTGGATTTATATTCAATCGTTTATTAAATAAAAATAGCTTGCGGAAAAGTTTCCATGAAATCTATGGAGACAAAAAACCAACAGACCAAGAGATTGACCAATTCTATAGTTTAGTGACTTATAATGAGGGAAAGAATATTTTTTATAAATTGATTCGCTACATCAATGATCGGAGAGACAATGCAGGGCGTTGGAAAAATGCGTTGCTGGAAGCTACTATTCCTTTACAATTTATCAATGGTCCACTCGATCCAGTTTCTGGCAGGCATTTAGCGGAGTACTGCCGTGAATTGTTACCTGATAGAGAAGTAATTATTTTAGAAGGAGTCGGTCATTATCCGCACGATGAGGCACCCGAATTAGTATGGAAAGCTTATAAGGCGTTTTTTGATTCTATTGAAATAGCAAAGGTGAGCTAAAAAGAAATGCCAGATTTTTTCAAATCTGGCATTTCTTTGAGAACCTAGATTACAAAAGTTTTAAAAACTTTTGTAATCTCCAATCCTTCGTAACTCAGAACTTTTGTCTGATAACGAAGTGGTCTAACTTCTAAAAATTAATCCACCGAAATCTTCTTTCCCATTCCATACTTTCCGGGTTTTATTTTAGGGAGCGTCACTTTCAAAATTCCATTTTTATAAGAAGCTTTGATACTGTCAATCTTTACCGTATTCCGAGGAAAGAAAAAGCGTCTGAATATTTCAGGATAAGCAAATTCTTTTCGCATATAAGCATCGTCTTTATCCAATTCTGCCATCGGTTTTTTCTCTGCGGAGATGATTAATTTGCCATCCGTAAATTGGATCGTAAAGTCTTTTTTGGAACGACCCGGTGCGGTCATTTCTAATTCAAAATCTGCTTTAGTTTCTACAATATTAGCAGCGGGGATATAAATACCAAAGTTAGAAAACTTCTTATTTGCCCAATCCTGCAAATCTTTTGGAAATAGCTCATCAATAAATTTATTGATCGGCTCGAAGAATTCTTTTTCGAAATTATTATTATTGAATTTCATTGCTTGAATATTTAGTCAGGTGATTTATTTATTTTTGGATAATGGTACTCTTTGTAACAACTACTTTAGATGCACCAAATTTGAATCCAAGTAATAATTTAAGTCGTTTTGGCATTAATCGGTAGATTTTTATGCCAGAATGACTGTTTTATCGATAAACTACTGAAAAATTGGTTGAGCAACATAGATAGCAGGTATTTCAAAAATGCCAGCTATCTTGCCAACCGAAAAGAGTATTATAATGAGAAAGCTAACCATATATTTATCTATCCCTTTCATTCTAATACTTCTCCTAGCCCCCGCTAAAATCTCCAAAGGATGCGGACCTTACGACTATGGTTTTTATGGTTACTCTTTTTTAAATCCAAAAATCATTAACCTAGAAGCAAAATATGTCTCTTACTTCGCTGGCTTTGAAGAAATATTTAAACAGATCAAACCCAAAACGGATGTCCAACAAAGAGATAATTTAGCCGAATGGCATGAGCGATTTTGCAAGCTATCTAAGCCACAAGATATTTATCAACTGGTCTATAAAACTCCGATTCGTCAAGTACAAGTATTGCGAACCAATATGAATAGAAAAGAAGGAGTAGTTCCTCCTTTCTTGGCAAAGAATACCTTTGCCACCCAATTATTTAAGGGAGGTTGCAAAGAAGCAGTGGACTATTTGATCTATGCTAAAAAGTGTGAACCCCATGTCATTAATAGCAGTGGTTGGAAAACACCTGAACGGGATACTATTAGTATGGAGTATTTAATTAATGACGGCTTGCGAGCATTCAAAAAAACGAAGTCTCATTACTTTAAATTACGGTATGCCTACCAAATGATTCGCTTGGCGCATTACAAAAAGAACTATGGACAGGTATTAGAATTATACGAATACTTATTGCCAAAAACAGATAATGATCCGAGTATTTTGGAATATTGGATAGAGGGACACCGAGCAGGGGCACTGCAAAAACAAGGTAGATATGTAGAGTCCTCTTACCTATATGCTAAGATTTTTGATAAGTGTCCTAGTAAGCGGACTAGTGCTTATAGAAGTTTTAAAATTAGAACGGATGCGGAATGGATAGAAACGCTAAAGCTTTGCCAAGATGATCATGAGCGAGCAACGCTTTATGCACTAAGAGCAAGTAATCCATACAGCAAAGTGGTTCCTGAAATGGAAGAAATCTATTTCTTAGATAAGAATAATGAAAACCTAGAATTGCTGTTGGTTCGAGAAATCAGACGATTAGAAAAAGATTTATTAGGCTTAGAATTTAATAAAAAGAAATACAACAATCAGCGGTACCATAATATTCCTCGCAAGGCAGCAGGGCAGCGAGTGATAGACTTACAAAACTTAGTGAGAGGTATCGTTCGAGAAGGAAAAATCCAAAACTTAGACCTTTGGCGAATTGCAGATGGGTATTTGGAATTATTAGCAGGGGATTATTATGCTGCCAAAAAAACCTTGAAACGAATTCAAGGCACGATAGAAGAGGAAGTATTGAAAGAACAAATTGATGCCATGATAATGGTAGCGACCTTAGATGGTTTTGAAACTGCGGATGAAGAAATGGAACAAACGGTAGTGGATTATCGAAAGAATCCGCTCTATCGTAAGTATCCCGATTTTGAAAAATTCACCAATGATAAGCTAAGACATATTTATCAATCTCAGGGCTTTGCTGGAAAAGCCTTTTTATATGACCATGAAGTAAAGGATTTAAAATACAATCCCGAAATAGCGGTCATAGATGAATTGATTGATCTTTGTAAAAAGGAAGACCGCACCAAGTTAGAAGATGCCTTAGTAAAAAAAGAAGATGGTACTACCATCGAAAGTGATTTATGGGATATGGAAGGCACTTATTATTTGAGTCAATATAAATTAGAAAAAGCTTTGGAGACCTTCCGAAAAATGGCAAGGGGAGATAGAGATAATTACGCCCATGCCAACCCTTTTCGAGATATGATTAATGACTGTATCAATTGTAGAATAGTGGATACTGCTTCGTACAATAAAGTAGAAATATTAGAAAAGTTAGTGGAATTAGAATACAAAGCCAAAGCAGATGAAGAACGAGGGGCTGCCTATTATTACGAAATCGGGACTGCTTTATACAACATCAGTTATTTTGGTCACGCTTGGAAAGTAGCCGATTATTTTAGAAGTGGATCGAGTTGGAATTATTTAAAAACGGGAGAAGATGTATTTGCTACCTCTAGTTCGGATAATGGAAATCGAGAGACCTTGAATTGCGCTATGCCTTTGTATTATTTTGATAAAGCCTACCGCTTGGCTCGCTCTAATGAACTGGCCGCACGGGCCGCCTTCATGGCGGCAAAGTGCGAGCAAAATTTATTCTATACCACAAAGGGGAGTGACTATAGCCTCTATACCAATAACATCCCCTATGTACCTGACGACTATCGTCGCTACTTTGGCGTTCTTGTTTCCGATCTACAAGACACCGAGTTTTTTGAAGAGGTGATTGAGGAGTGTTTGTATTTGCAGCGGTATGCGGAGCGGTTTTAATTTTGTAAGATGTCTGCTACTTCGCTCTTCACATAGCCATCACTTACCTTTCAGCCATCTTTAAAAATTTCCCTAATGTGATGAAAATATACATCCCTTCTATCGTTCAGGATCTGAAATTGTTTTATGGTGAGTTGTTGTATGATATAGCCTCTTTTCCAAATATTCCTGCTCATTTGGCAGCCTTAGCCAAGTATATGTATAAAGGTGTAAAACAAAAACAGCCTGTCATTTTCACAGAAATCAGCAACTACCACAAAGATTATTTAGGAAAAAAAGATACAATAAATCCTGCCACTTTCACCTTGGCTGATTGCCAACAAACCATTGCGAATGAATATGGCTTTCCCAATTGGGAATCGGTAGAACAGTTAGGAAATTTACAATATGATTTTCAATTTGAACGAGCAGTTAATTTATTATTAGCAGGTGACTTAGACGCTTTGCAACAACTCATCACCTCCTTTCCTTATCTATTAACCGCTACTTCTCTATATGGACACCAAGCTACACTGCTCCATTATGCAGGGAGCAATGGCGTTGAATTTTGGCGGCAACAAGTGCCCATGAATTTACCAGCTATTACTTCCTATCTGTTGGAAGCAGGGGCAGATAAAAACGCTACGATGAAAGTATATGGAGGAGACTTTGATACTTATGCCTTATTGGTGAGTAGTGCGCATCCTAAAGCGGCTGGAATTTTGGAGGAGATGGAACTTATGCTGAATCGCAGATTTCGCTGATTTGGAATTGATTTCGCTGATTAGATTTTTAGGATTTTTAGGATTTTTTCAGATCTAACATTAGTTGTATGGAGCTTGCTTCCAAGTCTAATCTGCAAAAATCATTTTCATTCTCGACCATCTTATCTGCGAAATCAAAAAAAAAATCTGCGAAATCTGCGATTCAAAATCAAGCATTCATAGTCGTCCAAAGCAAATCCTTCAACTCCTGCAAGCCCAACTGCGCCACCGCAGAAATAAACACATAAGGAATATCTTTAGGAATATCAGGGGTAATTAATTCTTTTAACTCTTCATCTATTAAATCGCATTTAGTAATGGCGAGTACTCTGGGTTTATGTAGTAATTCAGGGTTATACATTTTTAATTCATTCAATAGAATATCGTACTCCTTTTGAATACTATCCGTATCGCAAGGAATCATAAAGAGTAAAGTGGAATTCCGTTCAATATGTCGAAGGAAGCGATGTCCGATGCCCTTCCCTTCGTGAGCTTTTTCGATAATACCTGGGATGTCCGCCATCACAAAAGAACGCGTATCACGGTAGGAGACGATGCCTAAATTTGGGACCAAGGTGGTAAAAGCATAGCTACCGATTTTGGGTTTGGCAGACGTGATGACCGATAGTAAGGTAGATTTTCCAGCATTTGGAAATCCTACTAAGCCGACATCTGCTAAGACCTTTAATTCTAAGATTTTCCACTCTTCCTTACCGGGCAAACCAGGTTGGGCATAGCGAGGCGTTTGGTTGGTAGGCGATTTAAAATGAGAATTTCCTCTACCTCCTTTACCTCCTGCAACAATGACTACTACTTCATCATGTTCCGTAATTTCAAATTCTACCTCCCCTGTTTCGGCATCTTTGGCAACGGTACCTAGTGGCACATCTAAATATATATCTTCCCCATCTGCCCCCGTTTTATGACTACCCCCGCCAGTACCTCCATCTCCAGCAATGACATGCTTGCGGTATTTTAAAGGTAATAAAGTCCACATATTCCGATTGCCTCTGATGACTATATGTCCGCCTCTACCACCGTCCCCTCCATCAGGACCTCCCTTGGCATTTTTCTTATCTCTAAACAAATGCACTGACCCAGGTCCCCCTTTACCGGAACGGCAACATATTCTTACATAATCTACGAAATTCTGATTGGACATTTTTTATTGTTGCGGGTTGCGAGTTGCGAGTGAACGGGTTGCCTACATGATATTAGCAACTCGTTCA
>CALJIQ010000306.1 GCA_937973995.1 uncultured Saprospiraceae bacterium | reverse complement strand
TCTATTTTGCCTTACCTTTTTGTTTGATGCCTTGGCACAACAGTTACCTCTATTCACACAATACCGAGACAGTTGGACGCAGCTAAATCCTGCAACGCCTTATAATGGATATGTCAATTATGAACATACCATTGCCTTTGGCATTTCTCACAGACAACAATGGTTAGATGCGGACTTAGATGGGGCGCCTGTTACTTCTCTAGCACAGTTTCAATATGTATCTGAAAAAAATAACTTTCATACAGGTGGTTATCTATTAAACGATCAAACGGGAGATATTGGAACAACTGGCGTATATGGCAATTTTGCCTATCAATTAATTTTAGGAAAAGGAAGGGTAGATCAGACTTTATCTATTGGCTTAAATGGAGGACTCGTCCAATATAGAGTAGATATTCCAGAAGGAATCAGATCTAGTAATGGTATTGGAAATGCCTTTTCTGAAACCATCCTATATCCAGATTTTGGAGCAGGCATTTTTTATCATTATGATGAACGGTTCTATGCTGGGGTATCCATCCCTCAAATAATGGGACTTGACTTGAACCTTAGAGATGAAAATGATCCTAGTAATAGTTTTTCTCTGACGAGAGTACGTCATTACTATGCACTTATTGGTGCCTATATTGATTTCGATTTTTTTGAGAATGAATCTTCCTTTTTAGAACCCTCTATCTGGTTTCGATATGTAGAGGGTGTCCCTTTTTCTGTTGATATCAATTTGCGTTATAAACCTTCTGATTATTTTTGGATAGGGACAGGTATTGGTTCTGCAAGTATTCATGCTAATGTACAAAACGTAGAAGCGTTTGACCCCAGAAAAAAAGTGTTACACCTAGAAGCAGGTGTTTTATTACCAGAATTGTTTCAACAAGAAGGAAATCTAAAAATAGGTTTTGGCTATGATGTGCAGCTATCAGAATATTTAGTCAATTTTGGTAATTCTATGGAATTGCACCTAATCTATTCTTGGGAAAAAGAATAGCATCCTTTAGTCCGTCAAACCTTTCAAAGCTTCCCGCGCTCTTTCGAATTCAGGATTTAAATTTAACGCTTGTTGATAATCTTTTTTTGCCGCCTCTACCTGACCAATTTTTTCTTGTACCAAGCCTCGATAATAATAAGCCATGATATAAGTAGGCGAAGTCTGTACCGCCAAATTAAAATGATGGTACGCCTGTTTCATAGAATCCATTTCTAAATAGATAATTCCTGAATTAAAAAATCCTTCTTCGTAAGTGGGGTCTATGATGTTCAATTGCCGATACGTAGCGATGGCTGCCGGCAACTGATTGGAGTTATGTAAATACGCTGCTTTCGCATGGAGCGCACTCACATTATTTGGATCAATCTTTAATGCATTATCAAAAAACACGGGCGTCAACTTACTTTTCTTTTGACCATGTAACTGTCCTAAATTAATCCACGCATCAATCAAATCAGGATCGTTTTCAACGGCTGTTTGAAAACTCCCGATCGCCCGATCTACATTTCCCATTTCTTTAAAATTCATACCCAACATAAAAAAGGCTTCTGCATTTAGGGGTTGTAGTTTTAAAATGGAATTGATCGTATTGATGGATTCATCATATTTCTGCAAGATGAGCTGAAACTCACATAATTTTAATAAAGTAGGAATTCGATCTGGATACAAAGACGCTGCCTTCTTCATCGTACTGATGGCATTATAAGATTGGTAATAATCCAAGTAAGCATCCGCTAATAAATGGAGATAGGTGACATTAGTAGAGTCATAGGAGAGCGCTTTATTCAAGTCTTGAATGGCTTCATCGTACCCTTCATTTTCGTAATTCAAAGCCCCCCGTTGAGCATATAATCTAGGGTCATTCGGAGAGGCAGCAATTTCCTTCGATAGTCCGTCTATGGCGGGGTTTCCAGTAGTGGGGAAAGTTGGAGTTGTAGCTTGCTTTGGCTCGTTTTGGCAGCTTAAGAAAAAAAATAAACTACCAATAACAAGATATAAACAGAACTTAGATATGCCAAATTTCAAAAATTTGACATATCTCAAACCACAGAAAAAAAACCTCTGCGCCTCTGCGCCTCTGCATTCAATAAATTCTATCATTGCAATTGATTACCTTTAAACTCAATAGTTATCAAAGTGCAAACGGGTTTATCATTCCCTTTAGTATCAAAAACAACATGAAGATTATGCTTTCCACTTGTAGCTTCAATAGGTACATTCAAAACCGTAAAACCAAAATCTGTCAGTCCTTGTACGACCTCTGCTGAACCTATTAGTTTTCCGTCTGGAGCATCCAACCGCAATTCAATAACACCTCCACCAAAATAGGAAGCTGCTTGACCAATACCTAGCTCCATACTCGTAATCCCAGCTAAACCCAAATCATTATAAACAACATACCCTTCTTTATTCCCTATGACAAATTCTACGTCTTCGTCTATCCCCGGCACTTGACCTGCTTCTATACTCATCTTAGCAGCTTTCTCAACAGCATCAAAATTAACAGCAGGTAAAAAAGGAGACTTTAATTGGAGCATTTTTCGTGCAGTTAATGGACCAATTACTTCTCCTCCTTCATCGGTATAGGAAGCCGTTAAGATGTAAACTCCACCTTTTTCTTTTCCTATATGATCTTTCAACACATACTTCCCTTTATATGGCAAGCCTTTTTTATCTCCTTGCCAACCTTCTAAGGACAAAATATAACGAACCATTTGCTCTGATTCATTTTGGGTCAATTGAGGATGGGCAGCCATCGCTTGCTCGCCCCAAACACCACCGCCACCTTGAATGATTCTTTCTGCCAGATAGTCCACCGCATTTTTATCCGTTTTGTACTTCTTAGCAATATCTTTATAAGAAGGACCAATGGACTGCTTATTCAATTGATGACAAGTCACACAATCAGAATCATCCAGTAGGTTTTTACCTAAAAAGAAATTAGAAGATTCTAACATGGTTTGATGCCCTTGGGCAATTTCCGTAACATCATACCCTCTTTCTAGATAATCAATAGAAACGTTGATTCGATTAGGGTCAATACCATTTCCTATGGTTCCGTCTTCTGTATCCCCCACTTCTACTTCATAGTCTAACACTTGGTTATCAAAATAAAAAGTACTGGCTTTTGCTATGTTCCAATCTATAGTGGGAACTTCATTTCCTACCAAAATAGTCTTTTTAATAGTTGCTGTTTCCCCTTGACCATCATTGGTGACCAACCTCACTTCATACTCGCCAGGTTGCTTGAAAGTATAACTTGGATTGGGCGAATTGGATTGGACCTCGTCGCCATCAAAAGTCCATTCAAAGGTGATTTCATCGCCATCAGGATCTCGCGATTGATCGCCAGTAAATTGTACCGTCAAAGGGGCTGCCCCTGCAATAGCAGAAGCGGCTAACTGAGGGGTAGGCATTCTATTCCCTGCTACATAGCGTAAATGAACCAAGCGAGCATCCTCGTTTTGTCTAAACCAAAGCGTTCCATATTCCAACATAAACATATCCCCATCAGGGCTAAACACAATATCCATTGGATTATTAAATTTCATACTGGGTAAGAAACGTTCCATTTTTTGAAAATCCCCTTCTTCCGTCATCGTCACCGCAAAAATGCTACCTCGCATCCAATCGTAAGTAAATAGTTTTTCATTATAATAAGATGGAAAACGCTTATCCGTTTCTTTGTAATCCTCATAATAATACACGCCTGCTGCCATTGCATTTCGTCCTCCTTCTCCCATTAGTGGAAATTCTTCAGACGCCCCATAAGGATAGTAGATATAGGCAGGTTGGGCAGGAGGTAATTCCTTCAGTCCTGTATTATTAGGAGAGTTATTTAGGGGAGCTGCAGCATTGAAAGGGGCCGACGATTTTTTGCTTGCAAAGTCATAGTCCTGATAAGCAAAGTTATTTCCAATAAACAAGGGCCATCCATAAAAACCTGCCTGTCTTGCTTGGTTTACCTCGTCGTATCCTCTTGGTCCTCTGCCGATGCTATCTTTACCTGCATCTGGTCCTACGTCTCCCCAATACAGAAACTTGGTTCGTTGGTCAATAGCAATTCTATAAGGATTTCGACAACCCATCACATAAATTTCTGGTCGGGTGTTGGGCGTATCTTCCGCAAATAGATTGCCTGTTGGAATGGTATAAGTCCCATCTGGTTGTGGGGTGATTCTCAATATTTTTCCTCTTAGATCATTGGTGTTCGCAGAACTTCTTTGGGCATCCCAAGGTTGTCTTCCTGCTTGTTCGTCACTTGGAGAATACCCATCAGAATTATGTGGATTGGTATCATCACCGGTGGATAAAAATAGATTCCCATCGGGACCAAACTCAATAGAGCCTCCTGTGTGACAACATTCGTCTCGTTGGGTCTTCACCTCCAGCATCACTATTTCTGAATCCACCTCTAATACTCCCTCTTTATACACGAAGCGAGATAAGTTTTGCTTAGCTTCTTCCCCTGCGGGGGAATAATACACATAGACCCAATTATTTTGTGCGTAATCGGGATCTAATGCCAATCCCATTAAACCATCTTCTTGCTTGCTATATACATTGAACTTATGCACGACTCTTGTTGCTTCTAAAGCGGGTTCGTACAGCATCAGTTCCCCCCTCCTTTGGGTAAATAAAATATTTCCATTTGGTAGCAATGCTAATTCCGTAGGCTCAAATAAATTATCCGCCAACACTTCTTTGATAAAGCGATTCTCCTCAGGAGCGACATTGGACAAATTATAATCTACGGGTTTTCCTTCTCCTGCTGCATAACTAATGCCTCCCCATAAATGCGCTAAGAAAGTAGGGTCAACGAAACTCTCGTCTGTATGTCCGCCCCCTGTGTACCAAGACCGCCCTCCATCAAATTCATGGTACCAAGCAATGGGATGCTGTTCTCCGTTCGTCCCTCCTTCATAGGTGGATTCGTCTAAGTTCAATAGGACGTTGATATTGGGATTGATATTTTTATAATTATACCACTCATCATTTCGAGTCCATTCTTCTGGTAACATATTGGTAGATTCATGTTCTTTGTGTACGCATTTTACCACCGCTTCTCTTACATTTGGGTCACTTGGGTGGCCATTAAAATACGCCCCCACTAACTCCCCATACCACGGCCAATCATACTCTGTATCGGTCGCTGCATGAACGCCAACGAAACCACCCCCTGCTTGTATCCAACGATTAAATTCTAACTGCTGGGCTTCATTTAAAATATCCCCTGTGGTATTTAAGAACACGATTACATTATAGTCTTTGAGTGTTTTTTCTTTAAAAATGGACGCATTTTCCGTAGTATCTACTGAAAAGCCCTGCTCTTTGCCTAAAGCAAATATGGCTTCTTGCCCTTTCGGAATAGAAGCATGTCGAAAACCTTCTGTTTTGGAAAATACCAATACGTTGATGTCTCGTTGGGAAGGAAAAATAGATTTACAACTCCACCAAAATACCAATAGGGCAACTATAAAAAAACTTAGCTTTTTCATACTGTTTTTAAAATTTCAAATTCCAAATCTCGAATTCCAAATTCCAACTGTCAGTGAGACAATTGAGTCATTATTGGAATTTGCTTTAAATGTAGGACAAATGGGTTTGGAGTTTGAGTTTAGGAATTTTGACAAATCACATGAAACGCTACCATCCGCGAATCCGATTGGCATCAAGTCCATTTCAGGAAAAGAATCACAGGATATACCAAAGAACCAAAATTTTTAGCATTTGGGGAGAAAGCTAAAGGTAGGAAAAATTGTATATATCTAATATGTTTTTAAGCTCAAGTTCAAGTATCAAGCTCAAGTTCAAAACTAGACGTTGACGCCCTTGAACTTTACTTCCAAGAAAACCCTTGTACTATTATTTTGGTGGTTACCACTTAGTAAATTATGTTTGCATCAAGAAAATAAATACCATCGCTCCTACCCAATTGAGGGTAAAATACGATTATACGCTCCCGTCGGATGGCTGCGCCGTCCGATGGGAACGAACGCCTACTCATCGGACGGCGCAGCCATCCGACGAGAATTGAGCAGTTGGGCTTTACCCTATTTTAGGGATGAGTAAACATCATACATTCAAGCAATGGAACAACTATCCATCTCTCTCTTCGACAAAAAGAGTGACATAAAAAAAGCCTACCTCGGAGAGAGGTAGGCGCATCAAAACAAAACGAAAAACCAACTTTAAACAAGTTTCTTTATTTTCTTTTGGTTGGTGTTATAACGACAATTTTCCTAAAAAATTGTCCAAAACGTATATGGCAAAGTTAAATATTTTTTAGCCCGCTTTCAAGGCTACTGGAACTTTCTTTGTCCGTCCATTTCTGTTGATTGTTATTTCCAAAATCTCGCCAACTTTAGTGTTATCTATGATTTCAATAAGCTCTGGAGCGTTTTTAACTCTTTGACCATCAACGCTTGTGATAACATCATTTGGAAGTAAGCCTGCATATTGGGCAGCCCCACCATCAACCAATTCTGCTATATAAACACCCGAGGTAACGGAAAGGTTCTTTTCTGCTGCAAATTCTTCATCTACGTCATGAACATTAACTCCTAGCATTCCTCTTGGACCTCCATGTTGAATAATGTTATTAGCAATATCTTTTACCATGTTAGAAGGTATCGCAAAGGCATACCCTGCAAAAGTACCACTGAAGCCTGGAGAATAAATAGCTGTATTAATACCAATTAGCCTTCCATCTAAATCTACCAACGCACCACCGCTATTACCTGGATTAATGGCTGCATCTGTTTGAATGAAATCTTCTATGGCCCCTCTTTCTCGGATGATATCAATATCTCTTCCTTTCGCACTGATAATACCCGCAGTAACGGTAGAGGTCAAATCAAATGGATTCCCCACAGCCAATACCCACTCCCCAACTTTGGTTCTATCCGAATCGCCATATTGAACAGTAGGTAAATTAGTAGCATCTATTTTTAGTACCGCAACGTCCGTTCTTTTATCAACACCTATCTTGGTAGCTTTGAAGGTTCTATCGTCATATAAGGTTACTTCCAATTCATCTGCAAAATCTACTACGTGGTTATTGGTGACGATATAACCGTCTGGAGAAATAATCACCCCGGAGCCTGCTCCTTTCTTTTCCCCTTTAGGATTACCAAATCCACCACCGCCAAATAAATCTTCAAAAATGCTCCCTAAATCATCCCCTCGACTTTTATCAGATTGTCTGCTTGGGCCCTTCGATGCTTTGATATGCACTACGGTTGGCATAGTTTTGCTTGCTGCATTAGTAAAGTCTATTGATGCAGCATAGGCAGGGCGATTAATTGGTATCTGTGTATTTACTTGTTTTACTTGCGGTGCGGTTTCTTCAGGGATTATCAGCATGTAAAAACCACCTAAGGTCAAAAGACCGCCAATCATTCCCGCAAATATTAAGGACAAAAGATTTCTCATTTGTGTTCGTGGTTTTATTTGAAAAATTAATGGAATTTTACAATCCGACTAAAAAAGTAACGTTTTGCAAAACACTTCGTTTTAAGCCATTTTTATATTAACATGAAATTAACTATTCCGTATATGTATTAAAACAAAGACTTTGTTCTATTCAATAGACTGAATTAAAAAGAATAGTCACCCTTCTGAAATAATAATATGCAGCCAATTACGCAGGATCAAATATCTTCTATACTTAAACCAGAAACAGAATTGGAGCGCCAATTCCTGCTCGATCCTGCATTTCGAGAAGGGCTATTTTATGGTAAGCCCAGATATGGTCACCCAGAGGGACAAGTCTTATATCATATACCAGAGGTGCTCGCTAATGTAGATCAATTGGATATATCGAAGGAAGATCGTCGCAAATTAAGAATCATTACCTTCGTCCATGATACCTTTAAGAACATCGAAGATAAGAATGAACCCCGTGATTGGTCTAAGCATCATTCGGTTTATGCTCGAAAATTTTTAGAACGATTTACGGATGACGTTGGCTTGCTCACCATCACCGAAATGCACGATGAAGCGTATTATTGTTGGCGTTTATATGCTTTGTATCGCCAACCTGAAAAAAGTCTAGAACGATTGAAAAGGTTAATAGAAGCGGTAGGGAAGGACCTTCAATTGTATTATTTATTCTTCAAGTGTGATACGCAGACAGGAGATAAAATTCAAACGCCCGTTCGATGGTTTGAAAAAACGGTGGAAGGGATTGAGATTGTTCATTTTTAAGAAACCTCCTTTATGTCTTACTATATTAATCATCCAAGATTTTTTCAATGTCCCTAAGTAGTAAGTCAAGTTAATTATGATAAGTTGCATCTAGTTAATGTCCCGTAGTCAACATCTAAGTGGGTGGCTTGTCAAAAAACTGTTTGAGCATTAGCGTAGGCTTGATGCCAGAGCATCAAAGAGCTAAGAAGCGAGTTTTTTTTGACTAGAATTTTTTGTTTATTTTTTTTTCGATGAAAAAAAGAAAGTCAAAATCTAAATTCAACTTATCATAAATTGATTGACTTACCACTAAGGTTAGTTCACAGAGAAACGAAACAGAGCCTAACTTACACAACTTTGGGCATATTAGTTTCCTTCCTAACACTACTGAATACTACTTTAACCCTTATTCCCGAATAGCAACACAACAACTACCCAAAGCCGAATAGCATGACCAAAAGTTACCTTTTTTGCACCTTCCTTGCAATGCTCTTGTTGCTACTAATTCTTCCTATCTCTCTTTCTGGACAAAAAAATAAAATACCTCGCCCACTAAAAGATAAGTCTAAGACAAAGAGCCGGCCAGGATGGATCAAAATAAAAGAAGATGTTAAATTAAACAAAAACCAAGTATTGGATTTGCTAAATGAGGATAAAAGCGAAAATGATAAAACGAAATTTAAGCTAAAGAAAAGTAAAAAGAATAAAAAGGACCGAACGAAGCACATTTACCAACAGACTTATAAAAACATCCCCATTGAATATCACGATTGGGTTTTGCATGAATATGAAAATCGAATATATCTAGCCCAAGGTAAATCATTCCAACTTCCAAAAGACAAAAATCCCGAACCTACGATTAATAAAGACCTAGCTAGAGATATTGCGTTTGAACAAATGGAAGCCAAACAATATGCTTGGGAAAATCCTTTATTGGAAGACCAACTTAAAATGGTTAAGAACGACCCAACTGCAACTTATTATCCAACGGGAGACTTGGTTTGGGTTACCCAAAAGAACCAATCACAAATACAACTTACCTATAAATTCGAAGTCTATTCTATTGATCCCATTGATAAGAAAATATTTTATATAAGTGCCAGAAACGGTGACTTAATCAGAACCATTGAATTGCTCCGTACAGGGTGCTTTGATCACGACCATACACATGATTCCCACCATCATACATCTGCTTCCTCCTTTAATGAAGAAGGAATTCCAGGAACAGGTACTGCCAATTATATAACTGCCAACAATGGAGAGGTATCCATAGAAACAGAAGCGTTTGATGGACAATTTAGATTAAAAGCAACAAACCTTAATGGGAGTCAAACCATCCATACAGTAGATGCAAATAATCTATTTAGTAATTCCGATACCTCTGATATTTTAGATGCAGATAATATTTGGACAGACGATTCAATAGCAGTTGGAGCGCATTGGGGCGCCACCCAAACTTATAATTATTTTTATGATATTCATGATAGAGCTAGTTATGACGATGCAGGAGCGGTTGTATTGAATTTAGTCCACTATGGCAATAATTTACCAAATGCTTTTTGGGATGGTACACGGTTACTACTTGGTGACGGCGATGGTACCAACTTCCGTGCATTTACTTCTTTAGATTTGATTGCTCACGAATTTACGCATGGAGTAACCGAAAACAACGGTGGAGATGGTCTTTTCTACCAAGATGAATCTGGGGCATTAAATGAATCCTTTAGTGATATTTTCGGAGCTGTAATTGAGTTCTTATACCACCCTGACGGTGGTGATTGGTGGATTGGCGAAGACTTTGACATTAAAAACAACCAGGGAATTCGCAGTATGGCGAATCCTAATTTAAAGAATCATCCAGACACCTACTTAGGTAGAAATTGGTTTGATGGAGCTGGAGATTTCGGAGGAGTACATGTTAATAGTGGTGTTCAAAATCATTGGTTCTACCTGCTTTCAGAAGGAGGTACTGGAGAAAGTGATTTTGATTATATCTACGATATTACCCCTATTGGTATGGATACGGCAGCTGAAATAGCTTATTATAATCTCACTAATTTCATGACCAATGATGTTACTTACTATGAAGCGATGGAGGGTTCTATAGAAGCCGTTCATGCTTTATATGACACGATGACTACGGACGGTGCTATCATTCTCTCCACTGTTAGAGAAGCATGGTGTGCGGTGGGTTTAGGAAATGGTTGTGGTCCAGGATTTGAAATAACCCACCCACAAGCACTAGATACTATATCTTCGGGTACTACTTACGAAATTAAATGGAATAGTGATTTAGTGTTTCCTAGCGCAAAAGTCAAAATTGAGTATAAAACAGATACTACCGATAATCCCTTCTGGAAAATTATCAATGATAATATAGATAATTCAGGATCTTATTTTTGGGACGTACCAAGTGATTATACAGAAACGGGTAAGATAAAAATTACGTTTGATGGCGACCCAGTTAAAATTAGGGTTAGCAACCAAGATATTTCTGATACTAGTTTCACGTTTGCCATTGTTCCCTGCTTATCGCTTAATTCCTTTGATGCACCCGATATTTACAAAAAAGATTCTTTGGTTACCTTCACGGGTAACATAACAGGAGATACGTATCAATGGAGTATTGATGGAATGGAAGTGGGTACAGATAAAGACTTATCCTATACGTTTACAGAAGCAGATATTTATGATATTTCTTACAAAGTAACTAGTCCTACCGCTAATTGTTTTAATGAAGAGACTGCCCGACATTATGTCTTGAATAACAACTCCAGTGGATTCAATATCAAAATTGCCAACTCTTCTACTTTTAGGGCTTATGCGCAAGACATTTATGCCTGTAGCGATGGAGGATATATTTATTCGACGATCTTTCCAGCAGCTGTAATCAAGTTAGATGCTCTTGGCAACAAAGTCTGGTCCACCGAGAAACTACCAGAACTAATTTCTGGCAATTACAGAATGGTCGTGCATGAAAAAGAGGATGGTAATATTCTAGCCGTAATCGGAGTTTCTGAAAGCGCGGGCGATGTAGCAGATGACCAAGTTTTATTAGTCGATATTGATGGTTCCAGTGGAGCTATTATAAATAGTGCAAACAAGCGCTTCGGCATTTCTACGGGTCGTATGATTCCTCAGCAAATTATAGAAACAGATACTAGTTTTATAATTGGAGGGGCATATAGTAATACTCCCCAACAGGACGTTTTCTTAGCAGAAGTAGACAAAACTGATTTCAGTTTGTTAAACCAACGCTGGTTTGGCGATAGTGATAAGAAGGATTATTACGGGGAGTTGCTCCCCACTTCTGATGGTGGCTTTTTACTAGGATGGATACAAGCAGGTAGTTTTCCAGAGCATTATGTGTTGCTTAAAGTAGATGAAAATTTTCAAGAAGAATGGAAAGAGGGGCTTTATTCTTTTAATGCTAGGCCTAATTCTGGTTCTAGACTTAGATTGGTGGAACTACCAAATTGCGAAGGCTTCTTAATGCTCGCTAGTGCCAATGAAAGAGCTAATAGTGCTTTAGTAAAAATAAATCCGATTGGAAATGTCCTATGGGCAAAAAATTATAGCGTTCCTACTACTGGAGATGCTATTCTAATAGCATTTCAAGATATGGTTTGGGATGGGAATAATGGGGTAACTCTTTTTGGTACTAATGGGGTAACATTTGATTCTAATTTCAAACCAATTACCGTTGATTATCAAATACTGAATGTGGGATTTGATGGAACAATGAACTGGAAAAGAAAGTTTACGGACCTGAATGCAATCTTACCCACCAGTGCGAGCTATAACCTCTATACGGCTAAAATAAAAAAAGCACAGGATGGTGGCTATGTAATGACTTTACCTAGTGGAGACGGTGGGGAAACCCACTTTGTAAAATCGGATTCGATGGGTATAGACGGCTGTTCCATTACCAATACAACCATTCAGGATCAAGATATTACTTCTTCTTTTTCAATTGAAAATAGTATCATTTATACCATCGAAAGTCCCCCCTCTATTCAAAATAGCGCGGACTATAGCTTTTCCAATCAAATACCTGCAATAGCAATAGAAAATCCTATTTGTGGTATTGTTGGAAATGATTTGATTGCAGCCTTTCATTTAAAAGAATCTTCCATTTCTGTAAATACTACGCCAACCATCATTGATTTATCTAGAAACTCGACATCAGAAGTTTGGAAAATAGATGGAGTGGTTGCAAGTTTGCCTTTTCCTGACTTTACTACTCCAGGAGTATACACGATTACCTTAGAGGCTAGTGATGGAATATTGACTACGACAACTACTCAACAATTAACAGTAGTAAACGATCAAGAATGTCAAATCCCTTGTGATTATGTTATTACACACGCCTATCCGATAGCTGGTTCTTGTCCTGATGTTGTAGATGCCCAACTTTATACGAACGTCACTTCCGCAAATGCAAGAATTCCGATCTATCAATTATATGATAGCAATGACTCTTTATTAGCAGAACAACCAAGAGGGCATTTTATTGACCTTGTTCCTGGAACCTATCAAGTCAAAATAAGAACAGAAAATGATGTAAGCTGTGTCCTCGAAATTGATTCTATTACGGTAGCGCCAAATATAGATACTAAAGCCCCTAATGTTCTTTGTGTTACGGAGACAATAGACGCTGCCTTTGTACATGCGGAAGTGGGAATCCCTCATAATCATCTAAATTATATTCAGGAAATAGCTGGTGGAATTGGTAATGATTGGCATCAACTAACCTATGAAGCGGTTGACCCCACTGAATTGTTTTCAGATAGTTATCATTATATTCATTTGGAGGGTTCTGATAATAATGCGGAAGAAATGGAAGCATTTATCACTGCTAACCAACAATTAATCGAAGATTGGGTAGCCGCTGGAAATGCTTTATTTATCAATGCAGGACCAACGGAAGGAGGCGACATGAATCTAGGCTTTGGTGGAGTGCTTTTATCTAGGGTCACGCAAACCGATGCCAGTACCAGCTTTCCAGATCATCCAATTTTTGATCCTTTTCAGCTTCCTAATGGCACTTTTGTGGATATTGCTACCTCCTATACGGCGACGGCAGCAGTATCATTAGCGGCACTTTCTAATCTTGATCCCAATATCACCACGCCACTCTTAACTTCCGATGGTGGCTTTGTGTTACTAGCTGAAACAACCTGGGGTGCAGGAACTGTTTATTTTGGAGGATTGCACCTTACTGGTTTTTTCACGAATCCCACAAACGGCGTAAACCTTAAGAAAAACATTCATCGGTATTTAAAAGGATTGCCTAGTCCAACTCAAAATTCCCCTTTCCCTATCGAACTAGATGCCAATCGGTCTTATACTATGACGCTTGCGGAAATGGATTTAGGCAGTACGGATAATTGTGGATTACAGTCTCTGGAACTTAATCAAACAACGTTTTCTTGCTCAGATGTTGGACTGTTTGATGTTGTACTAACGGGTGTTGATGAAGCGAATAATGTGTCCACCTGTACCACTAAAGTAGAAATAGTAGATCCGATTGCCATTACTGAAATAACTGATACTATTTGTATGGGAACGTTTGTTACCTTCAACGGTATAGATTACACCACAACCGGTATTGTACGAGATACGTTTACGGATATATTTGGATGTGATAGTATAAGAATTTTGGATTTGGTTGTATTGGATACGTTTCAAACCATCATTGACACTACCATATGTGAAGGAGAATCATATATGTTTAATAGTGTTGAATTTGAAAGTACAGGAATTTATAGAGATACTTTTACTGCCAGCAATGGTTGTGACAGCTTCCTTGTGTTAGATTTAACTGTGCTGGACACCTCCATAACTAATCTGGTCGAGTCTATTTGCGAAGGAGAGGCTTTTCCGTTTGATAATCAAAACATAACTACCGCTGGTATCTATAGAGATACACTACCCAATGTAAATCAATGTGATAGTATCATTATCCTTGACTTGACCGTGTTGGATACTGCGCATACCAATCTTATACAAACTATTTGCGAGGGGGATACTTTAGCTTTTAAAAACTTAGCGTTAACCGTTACTGGTATTTATAAAGACACGCTGAAAAATGCCAACCAGTGTGATAGTATCATTATCCTTGACTTAACCGTCTTGGATACTACACACACTAATCTTATCGAAACTATCTGCGAAGGAGATACTTTCTCTTTTAAAAACCTAGAATTAACTGCTACTGGAATTTATTCAGACACGCTGAAAAATGTCAACCAATGCGATAGTATCATTTTCCTTGACTTGACCGTCTTGGATACTACGCATACCTATCTTAGCCAAACTATTTGCGAAGGAGAGGCTTTTCCGTTTGATAATCAAAACATAATTACCGCTGGTATCTATCGAGACACTTTACCCAATGTGAATCAATGTGATAGCATCATTATCCTTGATTTGACCGTCTTGGATACTACTCATATCA
>CALJIQ010000305.1 GCA_937973995.1 uncultured Saprospiraceae bacterium | reverse complement strand
TTCTAACTTTTGAAAACCAATACTTTATGAACCTGACGTTGTATTTTCTCAGTTGTTTAGCTCGCTAAACGCCCTCCAAAATACTTAGTCAGAACCATAAATTATTGATTTTCAACGACTGATAATTTTTAAACATACTCTTAAAATGACTGTTAGCAAAATGAAATATTTTTTTATCGGATTGCTTTTACTACTTAGTAATTGCAAATCTTCCAGCCCCAATGCAACCTCCGCTACTAACGTGAAGCCGTCCAAATGGACCAACTGGAAAATGCCAAGTCCTCCTACCATTGATTTGAAGGAAGATGTAGTAGATACGGTAGTAACAACCCAACATTTCTTCTTCGTTACCCATAACACTACTTTACAGAAAACTACACTTCAAGCAATAGCTGACGAATGTGAACAGACTTTTCAAGCCATCCGACAGTTTGTCAACAGCGATCAATCCATTCCGAAAATAGGATACCATATCTACCCATCTATTGAGCAAAAAGCACTGAGATTAAAAGTTATGGACATTGCGCATTTAGATGAAAAAGGGGCTAATAATCACATTGTTTGGAATCAACATTTTAAAGGGGCGCAGTTGCACCAAGAGAATAAAATTTTACTACGTCAACTATTAGAGCGTCCACAACTGATGGCGTTGGAAGAAGGACTGAGTAATCGCTTTACAAAGAAATGGCAACAAAAAGGGTATGCCCATTGGTGTGGGATATTGCACCAATCCAATAATTTACCTCCCTTGAAAGAACTCCTAGATAATAGTGTTTTTGATAAAGAATCCGAAATAGTGATGGGGGCAATGGCAGGGGTGTTTGTGGATTTTTTGATTGAGCAGTTAGGAAAAGAAAAGTTTTTAAGAGACTATAAATCACTTAGCAATGATGATTTATTGGGAGTAGAAACGGAGTGGAAGTCTTATTTGCAAAAGAAATATGGCAATGTAGGAGAAAGTAAGCGGCTCACTTCAAGTGAGCCGCTTACTGGCTATCTCAAAGGCTTCAATTTTGCCCATGAAGGGTATCGCATTTATAATGGCTATGGTTCACAACTAGCTAAACAATCTTTAGATCGCTTACAACAAATAGGTACCAATGCCGTCGCCGTCGTTCCCTATTCTTTTATGCGAAACCCAACGCAGCCCACTCCTTTATTAATAGACCATCGAGCGGGCGGTGAGAACGATGAATCGGTGTTATTCTCCCATTATGAAGCAAAAGGGATGGGTATGCACACGATGCTAAAACCCCAAATATGGTTGCGACGGAGTTGGCCAGGTGATATCCAGATGTCTTCCGAGGCAGATTGGACTACTTTTTTTGATAACTATTATCGCTGGATGCGCCACTACGCTTTACTAGCAGAGATTCATGATTTTGATAGCCTGTGTTTGGGGGTGGAATTTGCGAAAGCTACCCTAGCCAAAGAAAAAGAATGGCGACAACTCATCCAACAGATAAGAGGAATTTATCGAGGACCATTGACCTATGCTGCCAATTGGGGGAAAGAATTTGAGCAATTAAAATTTTGGGATGCGTTGGATTTTATTGGACTCAATTGCTACTATCCACTTAGTAAAGAAAATCAGCCTAGCAAACGCACCTTAAAAAAATCTTTTGCTTCCGTCCTCAATAAAATTGAAAAAGTAGCCAAGCGATATAACAAACCAATTGTATTTACAGAAATTGGTTTTAGAAGCGTCGAAAAAACATGGGCGAACCCACATGAAAGCCCTAATGGCAGAGCATTCAACGAACAAAACCAAGCGTTAGCCTACGAAGTCATATTTGAATCGATTGAGAATAAAGATTGGTGTAAGGGTATTCTTTGGTGGAAATGGCCTAGTTATTTGGAATATGGTGGACCGGAGAATACAGGGTTTGCGCCTAGAGGGAAAATGGCTGAGCAAGTAGTACATACTTGGTTTGCGAAGTGATATTTATTTTGGTTAGGCTGCCTTTTTTATATGCTCTAAAATCATCACGCCAAAATTAGTCTGACGAACCTGAATTAATACCAATTGATACCAATACTGTTGAATAATTGAAGCCAATTGGTGCGTAGGAACAATTACAGCATATTGCAATTCCTGTGTTTCGTCCCTAATAGTAATCTTATTTTCAGCTGCATCAACGCTAGTCAACAGCCCTTTTATTTGTAAATCAATAACTCGTTCTTCTTGGCTAGAGGTAGCTTGCTTTTGTAAAAGGCTGGTGATTTCTTTTAGGTCTTCAATAATAAATTTTGGTGGATTTTCAGATAGACAGATTTCAATTAATAATTCACTTTCTTTGTATAATCCAGATTTAAATGCGAGGGCAGCTGCACTTCTTAGTAATAAGAAATGAGGAAGCGCATCACTATCTCTTTTATCAGTCATTAACGCTGCTTTTTTTTCTAACTCGTATGCTTTAATATAAAATTCAGTCGCATCTTTATAAAATCCTTTTGCTTTAGACAATTCTGCTAAAGCATTCATATCCATTGCTAATTGATGTGTTGCTCTAACTATATTCATTTCTTTATGATTTTTGATTTTGGGCTGCTAAATTCAACCACCACTATCCACCCTTCAAGTTTTGAAGAATCAGATAATTGAATTTGTTTTTTCTTTTTATTGACTCTCATGTTTAGTGAATTGCTTGAAGTCTGCTGTAAAATACCAGAAACTTCTAACCTTGCCTCTCTTTTGTGAAATGCTGTTTCATTTTTATCAAAATCTCGTTTACTCATCCAAAAGTCAATACCTGTTCCAATTGTGGCTTCTTCAAAATTTTTGAACGCCAGAAGCATATCCATTAATAATAAAGCTACGCCTACTGCTCCAAAGTTGGCAATTTGATGCTTATCCCTCTAACTTTCAATATCTGTTGCTGTTACATCTTCTGTCCATATTATTTCAAATGTTTCCTCAAACGCTCCACTAACCGTTATTTTTATACCAGAATTAAATTCAAATTGTTTTAGGGCTACAATTACTGCTTCTCGATAGAATGAGCCTCGAGTGGGAGAAATTCCTGAGAAGCCTTGCTTTAGGATGTCTAGATTTAAAGTTCTCATAGATGCTGCTTCCTACAAATTTAATCTATTTTCCTCAAAATGCAATTTCGTACTATAAAACATGAATGAATCATCATATTTTTGTATTATGTGAAGAATTTCAAAGACAAAAATTATGAGAGTATATTTAGATAATGCAGCGACCACGCCTCTTGCGCCAGAAGTAATCGAAGTGATGACACAGGTAATGCAAGACATTCCAGGGAATCCTTCCTCTATTCATAAAGAAGGCAGAACGGCTCGATCGCTTATTGAAAAAGCGAGAAAGACGATTGCGAATTGTATCAATGCTTCCATTGGTGAAATATTTTTTACATCGGGTGGAACGGAGTCGAGTAATATGGCACTCAAATGTTCGGTTAGGGATTTGGGGGTAGAGCGATTTATTACCTCTCCGATGGAGCATCATTGTGTGTTGCACACCATTGAGTGTATTGCCAAAGAAAAAGATATTGAAGTTGCTTTTGTAGAAATAGACAGTAAAGGAAAAATCAATTACGAACAGCTAGAGCAACTGTTACAATCTTCCGATAAAAAAACTTTGGTATCTCTTATGCACGCCAATAACGAAATCGGTACTTTAATGGATATGGATCGAGTATCTGAATTGTGTCAAACTTATGATGCTTTTTTTCATTCGGATACGGTACAAACGATGGGACATTTTCCCATTGATGTGAGTGCAACCAAAATCAATTTTCTGACAGGCGGGGCACATAAATTTCATGGTCCTAAAGGCGTAGGTTTTATTTATATCAATAGTGAATCTTTAATAAAACCCTATTTGGATGGTGGTGCGCAGGAACGCAATATGCGAGGAGGTACGGAGAATATTTATGGTATCGTAGGAATGGCAAAAGCATTAGAAATGGCGATAGAGCATATGGACGCATATCGTGCGCATATCGAAGGACTTCGTTCTTATTTAAAGGAACAGTTACTTGCTAATTTTGAGGATATACATTTTCATGGCGATTATGAGGGCAATTACCTATACACGGTTCTAAGTGTTTGTTTCCCTCCATCTCCCAAGTCTAATATGATGTTGCTCAATTTAGACAT
>CALJIQ010000304.1 GCA_937973995.1 uncultured Saprospiraceae bacterium | reverse complement strand
ACCCAACCTATGCAGAAGCTTTCAAAGAGGCTGCCTTAGCAGCGACTGCTAATAGAGCATTGAATATGTAGCTTCAAACTATAAAGTGATTTTACAATACTGTTTAATTGTTTATTTGTTGAACTGTTTATCTAAGTATAGCTTGTAAACGAATAAACAGTTACACAAATAAACAATTAGTTCACTTTCATAATTTTACCCCGTTCGCAGTATATTTATTCAAAATCGAAAGGATGGATGGGTTAATATTTTGATAGGTAACGACAATAAACGCCGTCGCATTAATTAAAAGATTAGTTGGGTAACTTTTTTATTAATTAAAACGAATACTAATATGTAATTTTCTTTTATTTCTTAAAGGTAGGAAATTACTAAATCTTTTCACATTTTTGTTGTAAAATCTGAGGTAGGTGATAAAGAAAATTACACAACTTAAAAAACAACCAATAAAATCTAACAATAAAAAAGCGTTTTTCGCACTCACAGATATTCCTACCTTTCAAACAATTTCTTTTTTACGGTTGGTTAAATTTTGAATACAGACGAAAGGATCAATTGTTGTTCTCTCTAGCTAGACGGACTGCTAATATATATTAAACTGATTAATAATTAATAATCATATATTTGCAGTTATATTTTGAATTCACTCCAAAAAAAATACACTTTAGATTATCCAAATCAATTTGTTCACAACAAGAAATAAATTCGAAAAAATTTGTTTATCAAACTCTATTTAAATGGCAAAAATAAGTAAAAAGAAAGCTAGTCCACGAAAACGGAAGACCAGCACAACTAAGAGAAAAGCTAGTCCTGCAAAAAAGGCTACAACCGGTAAGATGGTTGAGAAAAGTCAATTGCTAAAAACCATGGCGAAGAAAGCAGGGATTACCCAAGCTCAGGCTATGAAAGCACTTCAATGTTTTATTGATGCAAAGACCGTTTTTGCTACGGATGGTAAAGTGAAAGAAGTGAAATTAGTGAGAGAAAAAATCGTGAAACTCAAGCACGAACCTAGACCAAAGAAAGTTGAATTAGTTAGAGAAAAAGCAGTTGCTACAAGAGATGTTATTGAAAAAATAAAAGTAGTAGAGGTAATTAAAGAAGTACCTGTAGAGGTCATCAAGGAAGTACCTGTAGAGATAATCAAAGAGGTTGTTATTACTAAACAATCTCCTGCTAAAGCAGCCAAGACAGTAGAAGTGATAAAAGAAGTATTTGTAGAAGTGATAAAGGAAGTACCAGTAGAGGTCATCAAGGAAGTGATTAAAGAGGTACCAGTAGAAGTTATTAGAGAAATTGTTAAAATTAAAGAAGTAGCTAAAGAGGTAATCAAAGAGGTACCTGTTATTAAAGAAGTACCAGTAGAGGTAATTAAGAAAGTAGAAGTGATAAAGGAAGTACCAGTTCCTGTTATCAAAACAGTAGAGAAGATTAAGAAGGTGGAAGTGATAAAAGAAGTACCAGTAGAGGTAATCAAAGAAGTAGAAGTAATCAAGGAAGTAGAGGTTCACAAAATGATGCCCGTAGAGACCATCAAAGAAGTGCCTGTAGAAATGATTAAGTCGATTAGTGTAGTGCACGAAGTAGCGGTGCCTGTAGTTACTATCAAAGAAGTACCAAAAGTAAAAGCTACTACGAAGAAGGTAGAGAAGATGGTAAAGGTAGTGAAGGAAGTACCAAAGATCCAGAAAGTAAAGGTAGAGACCAAAGTACCAGTAGAAGTAATCAAAGAGGTAGAAGTACCAGTAGAAGTACCAGTGGAGGTCATCAAAGAGGTGGAGAAATTGAAGCCAGTACAAGTAATCAAAGAGGTACCTGTAGAAATAGTTAAGACAATTGAGAAAATAAAAGAAGTAAAAGTACGACATGAAGTTCCAGTGGAGCGAATTAAAGAGGTGGTGAAAGAGATAGAAATCATTAAGGAGGTACCAGTAATAACTAATAAAGAGATTCACTCTGTACATGAAATTAAAAATGAAATCATCAAAGAGGTAGAGGTAATCAAAGAGGTGCCAGTAGAGATCATCAAAGAAGTAGAAGTAGTGAAGTCCATTGACTTTGATATGTTACAGAAGATGATGTCTAATGTAGAAACGGTTGAAGTATCCAAAAGTGTAGTAGGAGAAACTAGAACGGCAGGAGATGCTACTGTTGTGTCTCGAAGAGATGTAACCGATGGAGGTGCTTCTAAAGTAACTGGTAAATCATTACTTGGAAAAGGTAAGTCAGGAGTATCAAAATCTTCCAGTAAGTCTAAATCTTCTGGTAAGTCCTCCAGTAAATCTACTAGTAAGTCTTCTGGTAAATCTACAAGATCTACTAAGACTACTACTAGAAAAACTACAGCAAGTAGAGGCAAAAAGGATGACTTAACGAAGATTGAAGGTATCGGTCCTAAGATTGCTGGTTTATTGAATGCTGCGGGTATCCACACTTTTGCAGCACTTAGTAAAACAAGTACAACTAAGTTGAATGCCATTTTAGATAAGGCAGGACCTAGATATCAAATGCACAATCCTTCTACTTGGCCACAACAATCAAAATTGGCGGCAGACGGTAAATGGGCAGATTTAAAGAAGTTACAGGATAAATTAGACGGTGGTCGTAAATAATTAATTTTAATGTAGGTTTTGTGGTTTTGCGTTTTTGTGGTCTTATGGTTTTGCAGTAGGGAACTACCAAAATACCATAAAACCAAAATACCATAACATCGATTTAATAAAATAATAATGTCATTTATAGTAAAAACAAATGCTGTAAATAAGGCGATTCCTGATAATAAAAAGACGGGGCTTTCTGATACAATCAAAGTATTTAAAGGAGGTAAAGTCAAAGACCTGGAAGTTAGTGTAAATATTAAGCATCCGTATAGCGGAGACTTAGAAGTAACACTTACTTCTCCTTCAGGAAAATCAGCTATTTTACACAGCAGAACGGGTTCTAGCAAAGGCAATCTAAAAAAAGTCTTTAGTAAGAAAAGTACCACTGCCTTTACTGGTCAAAAAGTAAACGGTAATTGGAAATTAACCGTTAAGGATTATGCGCCTAGAGATTCTGGTTCATTAATATCATGGAGTATTAGACTTCAAAATGATGCTACATCAGAAGATTCTGAAATTTATATTCCAGACGGCAAAGGCAAAAAATTGGTTAGCCATCAATTATGTAATGTTGCTGGAAAAATAAAAGATATTTCTGCCTCTGTTGATATTAAACACGGATATATTGGCGATCTTCAGGTTACTTTAATTGGACCAGATGCTTCTGTTAAATTACATAACAGAACGGACGGCAATAAAAAGAACTTAAAGCGGACCTATAAAGCAAAAGATCTTGCAGCTTTTATCGGAAAAAAAGCAAAAGGGACTTGGACTTTAGAGGTTTCAGATCATGCGCCTAGAGATTCGGGAAGAATTAAAGGTTGGCACATTGATTTGGTCGTGTGATAGATTGAGTGAATAAACAAATTCTTTAAAAGCTCTTGCAGACTCTTTTTGTTTGCAAGAGCTTTTTTTGTTTGGAACAATACAAATTTATTGCACTATAACCTCAGCTTATTCATGTTGTGCTCGGCGGCTGCGCCGCCTCGCACAAGGGGAATTTGGGGGAGAGATTATTGCCAATGTAATTAAAATAAGGAAATGAGGAATGTGTGTTTTAGTAAACTTAGTAAGTGTAAAACGTTATGCATTTGCAAATCCTACTCCCCCAACCCCAGAGGGGAGTTCGTTAGAAGCAAGTGCTAATGTTTTGGTTTTAATTAACGCTATAAGTTTAATAAAAGCTTCTGAGTCCTTATATCAATGATATTGTCCTTAACGCTGCCCGAGCTGCACAGCAGCGAAGGGCAGCGGAAACATAAGCAAATTTAGTTCGCAATAATATATACACAAATAGTGATAAAAATTTTAATTTAAACATTTTTTGTTTAAATTTGATTCAAAATTACATCGAATCACTAAAACCAAATTTATGAGTCCACTAATAAAAAATCTATTAGCTATCATAGCAGGATGGGTGATCGGAGCAGCCGTAAATATGGGATTGATCTTGGTAGGGCAGACTGTAATTCCTGAACCTGAAGGCATTGATCCAGCAAATATGGAGAGCTTTAAAGAAAACTTTCATTTATTCGAACCTAAGCATTTCCTTTTTCCTTTTCTAGCACATGCCTTAGGTACGTTGGTAGGAGCTTATGTAGCCACTAAAATTGCGGCTAGTTATCAACGAAACATTGCTTTAGGAATCGGTTTCCTATTCTTACTAGGAGGTATTTCTATGGTGATGATGGTGCCTTCTCCAACTTGGTTCACTCTACTTGATCTAGTAGTAGCCTATATCCCGATGGCTTTTCTTGGCTATAAATTGGCGGGTGGTCGGAAGGAAAGTGTATGAGATGAATAAAGGATAGAAGGAAAACCCCTTCTATTCTCCAGTCAAAATAACGGATAAGATTTTATTTGCTTGGCGGCTCATCCAGTCCGTTTCACTCACTAGAAGATTCCCCGAATCTTCCTCCTTCGCTCATGCCTTACAATAGGGTTTTTGGAGACAGCGATCTAAGATCGCTGTCTCCAAAGAACCAATTTGCCGAGCTTGCGAAGCAAGCGAGGCATTAATAATCAATAATTAGTGAACTAATCAACCTTAGTAATGCTTAAAAAATAACTTCCCGATTTTCTGCGAGGAATTTATAATTCCATTGAGGTAAAATCGGGTCAAAGTTGACGAAAGAACAGATGTTGTTTTTAAATTCAGGATTAACCGTTCTTTTGGTCTGATATTGTTTATGATTAATATTGACTTTAAC
>CALJIQ010000303.1 GCA_937973995.1 uncultured Saprospiraceae bacterium | reverse complement strand
GATTTTTCTTATATCCGTTGTCTGTTTTTTCTTATTATCGCTAGCTTAAATATTATAATAAAATCCGTACCTTCCCCTTTTAAAAATAATTTCAATGTCAAAAATTATAAAACTCTTGTTCGTTCTCTTTTTTGGAATTCTTGTGGTGCTAGGATTAAAATATGCCCCAAAGTATCTACGGGCAATGGAGATAGCAGAGAAATCTCAAATGGAACATATTGAAGATACTTTTATCAATATGGATGCCTACTTTGAAAAAACCGAAGTACAGAAGGCGGCTACGCCTTTTAAATATCCACAAACAACGAATATTGAATTGCCCACCTCCTTTACAGCGAATGGACAAAATTTCAATACCTTGAACTATCTGGATTCCTCTTATACGCAGGGATTCTTAGTGATACAAAACGACACCATTGTCTATGAAAACTATTGGCGAGGGATGAAAGAAGATACTCGACATATCTCTTGGTCCATGGCGAAGTCCGTCGTCTCTGCTTTGTTAGGGATCGCTAAGGGAGAAGGGAAATTTGGTTCTTTAGAAAAAACGGTAGATGAATATCTACCCCAATTTAAAGGAACCGGCTATGAAGGTGTAAGTGTGAAAGATGTATTACAAATGTCTTCTGGGGTGAAATTTAATGAAGACTATGCAGACCCCAATTCGGACATACAACGATGGTTTAAAACCTTTGCGCTAGGGGAGTCGCAGGATGCCTTTGCTCAAACCTTAGTGAATGAAAGACCGCCTGGAACTTATAACCATTATGTCAGCATTAATACGCATGTCTTGGGCATGTTATTAGTGCAAGCAACGGGAAAACCAATCGCTCAATATTTCAAAGAAAAATTATGGGAACCTTTAGGCGCAGAACACAATGCCTATTGGCTCATAGATGAGGAGGGCATGGAAATGGCACTTGGCGGGCTGAATGCTACTCTAAGAGACTATGGAAAAGTAGGGAGCTTATTTCTTCATAAAGGAAAGTGGGGAGAGCAACAACTCGTACCCGCCTCGTGGGTAGCCGAATCTCAATCAATGGATAAAGAACATCTACAGCCGCAAAGCAAAAATTCTTTACATCCCGATGTGGGGTATGGGTATCAATGGTGGATTCCGAATGGGAAGGATGGAGAACTTTGGGCAAGAGGGGTATTCAATCAATACATTTATATCAATCCCACTACCAATACGGTTATCGTGAAATTATCTGCTAATCAGAAATTCTATGAATATACCCATCCCACTTCTGATGGCTTAGTTAATTTGGAATTACTTAGAATGGTAGCGAATAGTTTGGCGGCGCCCAAGTCTGAGATTCAATAGGAAGTAGTGAATTGAAGAAGTAAGAGTAGGTTTATTTCAAATCTATTGATGATTCCAACTAGTAGGATCAGAACTATCATTAGGAGATAAGCCAATGATATCATCATCCGTATTGACCCCTAGACCAACCACTGTCCGATTAGCATAATTAAAATAACTAACGACTTGATTGATTTCTACAACTGTTCTCGTATTATGAGAATACAACCTGACCCCTGACTCCTGTCTCCTGACACCTAGTAAAATCACCATTGCGGCAAATAATCTAGCAGGGTTAAAATTTTACAGACGCCCACCAATATGCTGGCGAGCAAAAAGAAGAGTAACAAAGGCGCTCCACCACCTACTTTAAACGTAGTTTCTTTTGGGGTGCTTCTAATTTTTCGAATCATAAAATATGGAGCAATAAAAAAACCAAAAGTCATGACTAAGCCTGCGTATCCTATGGCTGCAATAAAGCCATTGGGGAAAAAGAAACTGGCAATACCTGCTGGTAGGAAGGTAAGGCAAGCAGTAAGGAATCTTCCTTTGCTATCGTCTGCAAAAGAAAACTTATCAGCTATAAAATCAAATAATCCTAAGCTAACACCTAGAAAGGAAGACATAATCGCAAAGTTAGAAAATAGGGTTAAGATATTACTCATTACCGTATTGGGTTGCCCTTTTTCAAATGCATGGACTAAGTGACCTATGTTGCCGCCCGCTTCATTAATAGCGATAAATTCTTCTCGAGTAATATTCCCAAAAGTGACGAGCAAGAATAGGGCATACACAGCAAACGTTATTAGGGAACCGCCTAAAAGACTATTTTTAATGAGGGCTGGTTGCCTTCCATAAAATTTATACAAACTAGGCACAATTGTCGCAAATCCAAAAGAAGTCATGAAGTAAGGCAAGGCAGCCCATACATAAGAAAAGTAATAATTAGATTGGGTGGTCTGATTAAATAATTTAACAGCTTCAATTTGCAAAGCAAAGCCAGACATAGATAAAATAAAGGTAACCACCATCCCTACGACTAGTAGTGTAGAGATACGGCCAACCGCTGCGGTACTCCACCAAACAATGACCGCCAAAAGTCCTCCTAATAATAAACTCATTAGTCCTTGCCACCAAGTATTGGTATTGAAAATTTCCCATTGCAAGGTTTGAGTGGCAATATTTCCAAAGGCACTAAAATAGGCATATAATAAAATGGTCATGAGAAAGGCAGCGGATAATCCAATTAAGGTATTCCACGTAGGACCCAAAATATTGGAAGCAATGGTATCAAAACTTGCTCCTGGTGGAAATTGCACATTCGCCTCTAAAATATATAGTGCCGACAAATAATTCAATATCCATAAAAAAACTAAACAGCCTACACTATACCACCACCACATGCCAGATGCCACCACGGGTAGCGAAAACATCCCTGCGCCTATGGCACTTCCAGCAGTTATCATTATTCCTGATAATATAGAAGAAGAATGCTGTTTACTCATGTTATTTTTGGTGGTTCTCATTTAGTACAGCGTGTAAAAAGTCTATTAAGTCTATTATAATTTTTCGCTGCCCATCGCCGCTGCGCGGC
>CALJIQ010000302.1 GCA_937973995.1 uncultured Saprospiraceae bacterium | reverse complement strand
GGGATAAATATCCGATTATCCAATACTGTTTATTTGTTGAATTGTTGAACTGTTTATCCAAGTGTAGCTTGTAAACGTATAAACAGTTAAACAAATAAACGAATTATCCATTTTCGGTAATTTATCCCGTCTGTAGTATATCATAAGAAGTATGAAAGATTTAAAATCCTTCCTAGATAAAAAAGTAACCCAATTTAATCAACCCGACTTCATAGCAAACGATCCTATTCAAATCCCCCATCAATTTTCCAAATTACAAGACATAGAAATCATGGGTTTTTGGGCAGCCATGCTAGCTTGGGGACAGCGAAAAACCATTATCAACAAATGCAAGGAATTAATTGAACTCATGGACGGCGCACCTCATGATTTCATGCTCAACCATCAGGAAAAAGATAGACAACGATTTTTAGCGTTTAAGCATCGTACCTTTCAAGCAACAGACACGCTATATTTTTTGACGTTTTTTCAACAATATTACCAACAACATGATTCTTTAGAAATTGCCTTCTCCCAACATTTACAGCCCAATGATGTCCATATCGAAAATGCTCTAAAGGGGTTTCATAATCATTTTTTCAGCCTCTCCGATGCGCCACATCGAACTAAAAAACACATTGCCACACCCGCTAGAAAATCCTCTTGCAAACGACTCAATATGTTTTTAAGGTGGATGGTGAGAAAAGATAACCAAGGAGTGGACTTTGGTTTGTGGAATAGCATCCAACCTGCTCAATTGCTAATGCCCTTAGATGTACACGTGGATAAGGTGGCTCGGCATTTAAATTTACTACAACGAAAACAAACAGATTGGCTCACGGTTTTAGAGTTAACAGAGGCTATGCGTCAATTAGATCCCACCGACCCCGTAAAATATGATTTCGCTCTTTTTGGAATGGGGGTGCTAGGAGAAGTTTAGTTTTTACGATATTTGCGCTCTAATTTGGACTATCAGTCCAAGTATTTACTAATTCTAGCGGACGAACAATCTGCAAGTACATGAAATAAGTAATCTATACTCAAAAAGGAATAAAAGTGATTTTCAATACTGTTTATTTGTTGAATTGTTGAACTGTTTATCCAAGTATAGCTTGTAAACGAATAAACAATTAGTTCACTTTTAGGGTTTTATCCCATTCGCAGTATGACAAAGAGAATTTTCCTGAATCTTCTCTTTTCCATTACTTCAAATCTTGTACTCACTACGATCAGCTATGACCATTGCGCTCACCAAATCTAATAAAAAAATTAAGGGAGAAATTACTCTTAATGGCTCTAAAAGCATTGCCAACCGGGCGCTAATTATTCGTGCTTTGTGCCCAGAAGACTTTCCCATAGAAAAATTATCCAATTCAAAAGATACAATATTGATGGATGCGCTCTTAAAGAGCGATAGCGACGTAAGAGACGCAGGGGCAGCAGGTACCACCTTTCGTTTCCTCACGGCGTATTTATCGATGCAAGAAGGGACTCAAATACTCACTGGTACAGAACGAATGAAATTACGTCCCATCGGCGTATTAGTGGAAGCATTGAAAAAACTAGGAGCCAATATTGAGTATTTAGAAGAAGAAGGATATCCACCTTTGAAAATCCATAGTCCCAATAACTTAGGAACGAATAACAAGTTGAGCATCTCTGCTGGAACCAGTAGCCAATATATTTCTGCCCTTCTAATGATTGCGCCTACTTTACCCAAGGGATTGGAATTGACTTTGGATGGAAAAATAGTGTCTCGCCCCTATATCGAGATGACGTTGAACATGATGGAGTATTTTGGGGTAAAGCATTCTTGGAAAGAACAAACCATTATCGTACAACCACAAACCTATCAACCAAAGCCTTTTACCGTAGAAGCAGATTGGTCAGGTGCCTCCTATCACTATGCGATGGCAGCCTTTTCGGAGGAGTTAGATTTGCAATTAAATGGATTGTTTAAAAAGAGTGTGCAAGGGGATTCCATTTTAGCAAAAATGATGGAAAGCTTTTGTATCAAAACCTCTTTCAATAAAAAAGGTGTCCGACTAACCAAATATAAAACCAAAAAAATAGCTTCTTTATTTGAATGGGATTTTCTCAAATGCCCAGACCTTGCTCAAACATTAGCGGTGGTATGTGGCGGCTTAGGCGTACAAGGCTTATTTTCAGGACTAGAAACCTTACGAATTAAAGAAACAGATCGGATTGCTGCGCTACAAACAGAATTAGCCAAAGTACAGGTTTATGTTTCTCCGCTTCCCAAACGCTTCTCTCCTAAGTCAGACAAAGAGTATTATATGATTGATGGAAAAGCCATAGTCGAAAAGCCTACGTTTCCCACTTACGAAGATCATCGAATGGCAATGGCATTTGCCCCACTTGCTATGCTTGGACCTATTGAAGTAGAAGAAGCAATGGTGGTAGAAAAATCCTATCCTTTATTTTGGAAAGACATAAAAAAGCTAGGATTTAAAATAAAAAATTTAAAATAATAGCCCCTTATACAAGACCTGGTACCCTAACCGTTATCTCTTATACAAACTAGTTCACTCACAACCCACAACTCAAATCAGTTAAAATTGAGTTAAAGTAGATATTGAGGTTAACCAAACCAATCGATCATTCATCTTAGGAATGACCGCTCTATTTCCGATTCTTTTAAAAAAAGGTAACTTTGCAAGCCTATGACAAAACGGTATATATTTAGCATATTATTGGGGGCGATCATACTCTTGGGCGCCTGTAAAAGTGAGTTTGAGAAAATTCGAACCAATCCTGATCCAGAATTTCTTCGAACTAAGGGGTTTGAATTTTTTGAACAAGGGGAATATAGCAAAGCACAATCGCTCTTTGAATTAATCATTAATGGATTAAGAGGTACTGCGGAAGCCGAAAAAGTTTACTTCCAATATGCCTATACCCATTACCATCAGAAGAAATACGTTTTAGCTTCTTATTATTTCAAAAACTTCGTGGCTACTTACGGGAATAGTGCGTACAAGGAAGAAGCAGAATTTATGTCTGCCTATTCTCACTATGAATTATCTCCCAATTTTCGCTTAGAGCAATCTTACACTGCAAAAGCGATAGATGGGTTTCAATTGTTTATAAATACCTACCCAAATAGCGAACGAGTACCGCTTTGCAATCAATTAATTGATGAAATGCGGGAGAAATTAGAAGATAAAGAGTTTTATGTAGGACAACTGTATTACGATACGAAACAGTATCAATCAGCAACAAGGGTCTTTGAAAATATGCTAAAAGATTTCCCAGATACAGAAGACCATGAAAAAATCAGACACTTTATCGTCAAATCTGCGTATCTCTTAGCAGAGAATAGCGTTTATGAAAAGCAGAAAGAACGATTCGAGAACGTGGTTAAAAAAGGAGAAGAATTTATAGTCAAATATCCAGATAGTCCTAAAATAAAAGAAATTCAGAATTTCATAAAAGATGCCGAGAACGGCATGAGAAAGTTTAAAGTATAACTATACATCTTAAAAACTAACAATGTCAGATATAAAAACAAAAGTACAAGGGTTAGACCCAAACATCAAAGCTAGAGATGTACAGGGTTTAGCTAAAACTACGGGTAATATTTATGAAGCATTAGCAATAATTGCTAAAAGAGCCAATTTACTATCTGTTGACTTAAAGCACGAATTGCATAACAAATTAGAAGAATTCGCAGTAAGCTCGGATACGATTGAAGAAATTCATGAAAACAAAGAGCAAATTGAAATCTCTAAATTTTATGAGCGTCTTCCCAATCCAGTAATTATAGCAACAGAAGAATATATCAACGAAGAGTTGCACTACCGCTATAATGAAGAGCGTAGAAGATTTTAGTTGAATTGAAAATTGAAAATTGAGAATAACCACAGCTTTGTCGAAAGTTCTCAATTTTCAATTCTCAATTTTCAATTCAGATTGTGTTAGAAGGGAAAAAAATCATATTAGGGATTACCGGTAGTATTGCCGCTTATAAGTCTGCTTTTTTAACCCGCCTTTTAATTAAAGCAGGAGCGGAAGTACAAGTCCTAATGACTAAAGCTGCCACTGATTTCATTGCTCCCCTCACTTTATCCACTCTTTCTAAAAAGCCTGTTTTTTCTGATGTCCATTCTGAGAATAGTTGGAACAACCATGTCGAACTAGGTCTTTGGGCAGATGCCATGCTAGTGGCTCCACTAACAGCAACGACCTTAGCTAAAATGGCAAATGGTATTTGCGATAATATCATCGTGGCTACCTACCTATCTGCGCGTTGTCCCGTATTTGTAGCTCCTGCTATGGATATAGACATGTGGAAACACCCTAGTACAAAAAATAATATCCAACAGCTAACATCTTACGGCAATCACATCATTCCCGTCGGACACGGCGAATTGGCGAGTGGGTTGATAGGAGCAGGTCGAATGGGAGAGCCAGAAGATATTGTGAAGCAGTTAAGTCAATTTTTTGCTTCCAATTTGCCTTTAAAAGGCAAAAAAGCGATTGTAACAGCAGGACCTACTTATGAACCGATTGACCCTGTTCGATTTATTGGTAATCGTTCTTCTGGAAAAATGGGAGTAGCCATAGCGGAAGTCCTTGCTCAACAAGGAGCGAGTGTAGAATTAATTTTAGGTCCTTCCAAGTTGTCCTCAACTGTGCCTAACGTGCAAACAACAAGGGTGCAAACGGCACAAGAAATGTATGAAGTGGCTACTAAATATTTCAAAAAAGCAGACATCGCTGTAATGGCTGCCGCCGTAGCAGACTATCGCCCCAAAACAATAGCTGATAAAAAGCTAAAAAAAGGAGATTTCGATCTTACCATTCCATTAGAACGTACCCAAGATATAGCAGCTACCCTCGGTAAGGTGAAAAAGAAAAAACAACTCATCATCGGCTTTGCCTTAGAAACCAATGACGCGCTAAAGAATGCTAAAGGAAAATTAGAGCGGAAGAATTTTGACATGATCGTCTTAAATTCTTTACAAGATAAGGGGGCGGGCTTTCAACATGATACGAACAAGGTGACCTTTATTACTAAAAAAGAAGTGACGGCATTGCCTTTGAAATCTAA